>NZ_JBJKEX010000229.1:0-4884 GCF_045505405.1 Hansschlegelia beijingensis
GGCCAAGCAGCGTGCCGAGGCCGGTGCTGCGAACGAAGGTGGCGCGCAGGTTCCAGAGCTCGGCCCGGGTCGGAAATTTGGTGGGACCCGACGCTGGAGCGCGCCTCGGCGCTGTTCCGGGAGCTCACCGGCGGCGCCTTCTCCGGGGTCGCGGAGCGGTTCGAGGACGACGCCCAGAGGCTCGTGGCGCTGCGGCCCTCGGGCGAGGCATGCCCGGTCTCAGGCTTGAGCGAGGGCACGCGAGACCAGTTCTACCTGGCGCTGCGCCTGGCGTATCTCGAGGATTACGCCGAGCGCGCCGAGCCTGCTCCGTTCATCGGGGACGATCTGTTCGCGAGCTTCGACGACGCCCGCACTGCGCACGGTGTCAGGGCGCTGGCCGCCATCGGCCGCAAGGTTCAGCCGATCCTGTTCACGCATCACATGGCCGTGGTCGATATCGCCCGCTCGGCTCTCGGAGATGCGGTGGACGTGGTGGAGTTCGCGCAGCTCACGCCCTGAAGAACCGTCGCAGCCAGGCCCGCAGCCGTCTCAGCAGCGCGGCGCCCGCCCGCCACACGCGCGTCGCGCGGACCCACGCGAGCGCCGCGTCCCGCAGGCCGGTGAGGAAGAAGTAGCCGCGCGCGAACCAGCCGATGGTCAGCAGCTTCGGGCGGCCGACGTGAAAAATCCGCTCGCAGATCAGGATGCTCGCCAGATGGGCGGCGATCGTGGTGGCGGCGCCGAGCAGCAGCTTGCCCTCGGCCAGCCAGTAGAGCCCGATGTACTTGAACGGCTCGATCGCCGCGAACGGCGCCACCAGCAGGACCAGGATGACGTGAGGCGGCAGCGCCGCGATCGCCGCGCCGAGCCGCACGAAGAAGGGCGCGCGCGCGAGCACGGCGATCGCCGGTAGAACGAGCCGCCTGAACAGCGCCTCGCCCGCTTCGTAGATCAGCAGGAAAGCCGCGAGCGGGACCGAGGCGACACGTTTCAGAAGCCCGCTCATGCCGGCGGGCGCGCCGCCATGGCGGCTCCAGGGGGAGGGAGGGCGGGGCGTTCGCTCAGCTCACAGGATCTGCCCGAGGAAGGCGCGCGTGCGCTCATCCTTGGGGGCGGCGAAGAATTCCTCGGGCGGGCCATGCTCGACGATCACGCCGCGATCGGTGAAGTAGATGTGGTCGGCGATCTCGCGGGCGAACTTCATCTCATGGGTGACGAGGATGCAGGTCATGCCCTCTTCCGCGAGGTCCCGGATCGTGACGAGCACCTCCTTGACGGTCTCCGGATCGAGCGCCGCCGTCACCTCGTCGAACAGCATGATGTCGGGCCGCATCGCAAGCGACCGGGCGATCGCCACGCGCTGCTGCTGACCGCCTGAAAGCTCGCCCGGATAGCTGTTCTCCTTGCCCGTCAGCCGGACCTTGGCCAGCAGGCTGCGGGCCCGCTCCTCCACCTCCGCCTTGTTCTGCTTCAGCACCTGGATCGGCGCCATCATGACGTTCTGCAGGGCGGTCTTGTGCGGGAACAGATTGTACTGCTGGAACACCATGCCGACCTTGCGGCGCAGCTTCAGCTTGTCGAGGGCGGGATCGTTGACCTCCTGATTTTCGACCAGGATGGAGCCCTCGTCGATCGGCACCAGCGCGTTGATGCAGCGGATCAGGGTGGATTTGCCCGATCCCGACGGGCCGATGATGCAGATCACCTCGCCCTTCCGGACGTCCAGCGAGACATCCTTCAGCACCTCGAGCGCGCCGAACGACTTCCGCACGGACCGGATGCTTACGATCGGCTGATCCGGAGTCCAGGGGGCGGCGGCGGGTGCGCCGATGGGAGCTTTCAAGACCGGTCTCCTTGCCGTGCGGTCAGGTCTTCACGTGGAAGCGACGCTCGAGATACTGCGTCGCCCGGTCGATCGGCCAGCAGTAGACGAAGAAGCACAGCATCGCGAAGCCGTAGAGCGGCGCGAGCAGCTCTGGACGCCCGCCCTCGGCGGCGTGAACCTCCGCGGTCAGCGTCAGCATCTCGGACACGCCGACGAGGTTCGCCATCACGGTCGCCATCGTGATCAGCGAATACAGGTTCATCCAGGGCGGCAGCATGCGCTTCACGCATTGCGGCAGGATGATCAGCCACAGCGTCTTGTTGCGCGAGAAGGCCAGGGATTCAGCGGCCTCCCACTGGCCGTTCGGGATCGACCGGATCGCCCCGCGCAGCAGTTCGGCGACGTTCGCCATGACGGGCAGGCCGAAGCCGATGATCGCCTTCACCCAGTCCGGGAACGGGATGACGTAGCCGAACACGGTGAACTGGTACGGGATCATGAACATCGCGAAGAACAGCAGCACGAGCCACGGCGCGTTCCGGAAGAACTGCGTGATGACCCAGGCGAACTGCCGGAGCCAGCGATGCTGGCTGATCTGCGCCAGACCGAGCATCAGCCCGGCGACCGTGCCGAGCGCCATGGCCAGCACGGAGATCAGGATGTTGAAGAGGAAGCCCTTCATCAGAAGGGGCAGCCACTTGATGATCACGGTCAACGCCGTCGCCGGCGCCTGCGTCAGCGCTTCCGCCGCGGGCGCCGCGACCGGAGCCGCCGGGGCCTGCGCGTGGGCGACGGTCGCGATGAGCAGCACCGCGGTCACGAACAGGAGGGAGTGCCGCGTGGTGATGCGCGGGAGCGGCTCCGGCTCGCGGGGCCGCAGCGGGAGCAGCACAGCCATGGGACGGAACGAGGGATCGCGCTCCGGGGTCATCGGACGCCTCCCTGTCCATAGCCCGGGATCGCCAGCGCGCGCTCCCACCGGTGCATCATCCAGACCAGGACGCCGACGAGCAGAACGTAGACGACGAGCAGGGTGATCATCATCTCCGGCACGTTCTGGCGGTCGGTCCAGATCTGCTTACAGACGTAGAGCAACTCCGGAACCGCGATCGCGTAGGCGAGCGACGTCACCTTGAGCAGGTTGACGAGATTGTTGTTCAGCGCGGGAAGGCAGACCCTGAGCGCGAGCGGCAGGACGATGTGGCGATAGACGCCAAGCCGCGTGTAGCCGAGCGCCTCGCCGGCCTCCTTGGTCGAATTCGGCACCGCCTCGATGCCCGAGCGGAAGATTTCGATGTTGAAGGCGCCTGCGAACAGCGACAGCGCGATGATCGCCCACTGCACGGAGCTCAGCAGCGGCTGCATCATGCCGTCGGGATCCTCGACGCGCGGCAGCAGCGGACTGAGACCGAAATAGAAGAACAGGATCTGGACGAGCGGCGGCGTGTTGCGGAAGAACGTGACGAAGGCGTTCACCGCCCAGCGCAGCGGCGCCAGCGGCGAACTCTGCGCCCAGGCGCCGACCGCGCCGATGATGAGGCTGAAAACCACGCCGACGACGCTGAGATAGATCGTCATCCACAGGCCGGAAAGGAACCGCGCCCGGTCCCAGGGATCATAGATGTAGCTTAGATTGATCCCGGTCGTCTCATAGAGGCTTCGAGCCCACTCCGCCAACGCTTCCATCGGTCCTCGCGCCCGCCAAGGAGAAGCTTTGGGCCGGCCGTGGCCGGCCACAGGCGCGCCGGGCTAGGCCGGCGCGCCGCCCCGGCTCAGCCCTTGTGCTTGTCGCGCATGCGCTGCGAATAGTCGGTGGGCTGGATGCCCCATTTCTGCTCTTCCTCGACCACCGTGCCGTTCTTGAACCAGTCGATGGTGGTCTCGCTGAGGAACTTCTGGAAGCCGTCCTCGCCGTTCTTGACCGCCATGATCCACGGGGTCTCGAGGATGCCAGGAAGCGGCATGTAGTAGCCGGACTTCCATTCGTCGTCGAGAAGTTTTCCCTGAACGAAGGTCTGGTCATACAAGTAACCGATGCACTCGCCCTGCTTCAGGGCGAACAGCGGCTTGTCCGAACCGTCGAAAGCCTTGATCTGGACGCCGTACTTCTCTGCGACATCCTTGTTGTAGAACGATCCGGAGGTGGCGCAGAGGGTCTTGCCCTTCAGGTCCTCCCAGTTGGTGTATTTCGCCTTCTTGTTCATCAGGACGTTGACCGAGTCGGAATAGTACTGCGGGTCGACCGCCAGCACGCTCCTGCGACGCTCGGGCTTGTCCGACATGGTCGCGATCAGCAGGTCGATCTTGCCCTGGTTCAGGAACTCGATCCGGTTCGAGGCGACCACCGGCACGAGCTCGAGCTTCACGCCGAGCCGCTTCGCGATGTCCGCGGCGAGGTCCGGCTCGATCCCGACCACCGCCCCCGAGGGATCGCGGAAGCCGAACGGCTTGTAGTCCGCCTTGACCCCGACCACGAGCGTGCCGCGCTGCTTGACCTGCTCCATGACGTCCGCCGCGGCGGGCGCTGCTCCGGCCAGGAGCAGGGCGATCGAGCCGAAGATCAGCTTCTTCATTGTCAGACATCCTTCCGGAGCGGCGTCTGGCGACAAGCGCAGACGTCCTGTCGGTTCTTAGCGTCACCAAAGTTGGAGCAGCGTCAAGCGGCAGCCAGCGAATGGCGCCCATGAATGCGCCTTGCCTTGATTGAAGGCGAGCAGGCGACTTACAGCGTCCCGAAACGAATCGGCAGGACGCCGAGCCGGCCCGGGCCGCCCCTCGAACAAGCTGCGTCGAGGCCGCGGGCCGCAGCCTCCAGGCCGAGGGCTCCGCGCGAAGAAATGCGTGGTCGAGCTATGCGCGACCGGGTGACCCGGCCGATCCCACGTCCGCGTCGGCGGGCGCGCCGAGCCCGGCCAGAAACGCTTTCAGCGCCTGCGTGACGTAGCGCTGCCGGTGCATCAGCGCGAGAAAGCGGCGGCGGGGCAGGGGGAACTTGACCGCCACCAGGGATCCGGCGCGCAGCGCCGCCTCCGCGACCAGGCGCGACATCACCGTCGCGCCCGCGCCGGCCTCGACCG
>NZ_JBJKEX010000022.1:0-21004 GCF_045505405.1 Hansschlegelia beijingensis
GCCTCCCCGCGAGCGACCAGCGCCAGCGCCGCCCGCACGTTCTCGGCGCCGGCCACACTGGAGGCCACGGAGTCCCAGAGGCCGAGGCTCGTCAGCGCGGCCTTGCCGTATCTGCCGGCGGGAACCGAGCTCACGTCGCCCATGGCGAGCCGTCCATCGCCGAGCGCGCCCGAGAGGTCGAAGCCCGGCCTGAGGTCGACGTCGCCCTTGTTCCAGTCGGGGCCGGCGACAAGCACGAGCCGGTTGCCGAGCAGGTCGAGGCGGCTGTCGGTCGCGATCAGCTTCTTGTCCGCCACATAGTCCATCCAGGCCGCGTCGGCGGAGATGAACAGATCCGCCGGAGCGTCCTGCTCCAGCTGCCTGGCGAGGGCGGAGGAGGCGGCGTAGCTCGCCTTCACCTCGACGCCGCTGGACCGGGTCCACTCCCGGGCGACGGCGTCGAGCGCGTTCTTGAGCGAGGCCGCGGCGAACACCACCACGGGCTTGCCGGCGGCGTCGTCCCGGGCGTGCGCCGAGAGGGGCGCCGCCGCGAAAGACAGGCCCAGCGACAGGATCGCGAAAAGATTTCGAGCAAGAATCATCGGCGGTCTCCGCGCCGCGAGCAAGGCTCCGGCGTTCATCGAATGGCGGCCGCGGCGAGCCTCCATCGAGGCGCGGCGCGCGGTGGCGGAAACCGCCGTCAGCGGCGGAAGACGGCGGACGATGCCGCAGACGCCGTCCTGCGACAAGGCCGCCGTCTCCGGCGCTTGTCGTAGGGGCTTCGGGGGATCATCTAAGCCCGAGATGACCCGACATGAACCCGTGGCCGCGTTCGAGCCCGCTTCGCTGACGCTCGACATCGAAGGCATGCACTGCGCGGCCTGCGCGACGCGCATCGAGCAGGGGCCCCCTCGTCCGGTGATAGCGCTGGCGCGCCTGCTCGCGGCTGCGACGGCTTTGATCGGCGGCTCGGCCGCCGCGCTGCTAACGCTCGCCGGCTACGTCCTGCCGGTCGAGGCGACGCCTGTTCGAGCGGACGCGATCGTCGTGCTCGGGGGTTTTGGGGTGCCGCGCGCGGAGCTTGCAGCCCGCCTGTTTTCCGCTGGCCTCGCGCCGCGCCTGCTGGTGACCGGGGCTGGAGACTGCGAGGCGATGCGCGACACGCTGATCGCGCACGGGGCGCCGGCGACCGCGATCGTCACGGAATGCGCCTCGCGATCCACGCTGCAGAACGCGCTCGCGATCGTCCCGGAGCTGCGCGCCGAGAAGGCGCGTTCCGTCGTGCTGGTGACGCACTGGTTCCACGCGCGTCGAGCGCTCGCCAGCTTCAGGGCTGTCGCTCCCGAGATCCGCTTCGGCGCTGCGCTAGTCGAGCCCGACGACGCGCGCTGGCGGTTCGGCTGGGAGCAACGTCCCTTGGCCGCCACCCTGGCGGAGTACGCGAAAATCGTGTGGTACGCCGCCCGCAACCGGGTCGTGGTCCGGCCCGAGGCGTCTTCCGCCGGAGCCGGCCCATGAACCAGGCTCTGGTCATCCTTTATGCGCTGCTTTGCCTCGCCTTGTTGATCGGCGGTCTGGGGCGGCGCGGCGGCATCTACGAGTATCCGTTCCTCGCCAGCGCCATGTCGGTTGCGTTCATCTTGCCGCAGTTGCCGGGTCTGACGGACAACATGTTCCTACCGGAGAATGGCTTCGCGCGGACGCTTGTGTTCACGACCGCCTGCCTCGGGATGTCGGCCTTCGGCTGGCGCTGCTCCGCCAGACCATTGCTGCCACGGCCGATCCCGCTGAACGAAGGCCGCCTGCTCCTTGCGGCGGCCGCCCTTTCCGCGGCTGGCGCGGGCTTCTACGTGGCGGTCGGCCGGTTGCCGCCGGATACCGTGGTCTCGACCGCGATCAGCGGCGTTCCAGTCGTCCTGCTGTTCTTCTCAAAGATGCTCGTCTTCGGCCTCGCGATCGCCGCGCTGTGCGCTGCGCGCCGGCCATCCTGGTTCGCGTTCGCGATCATCCTCTGCGACGCTGCGCTTTACTTCGACCGGGTATTCGTCACGGGCAAGCGCGGCGAGGCGCTCGAGTTCTTCCTGATCGTCGCCCTCGCCCTTTGGTTCCAGCGACGGCGCGCGGTGCCGGCGGGCCTTGCGCTCATCGTCGTATTGGGCGGCGTGCTCGGGATGGCGAGCACCGAAGATTACCGCGCGATCACGCGGCGCGGCGAGACCCCGGGGATCGAGGACGTCGCCAAGATCGATTTCGTTGGGAACTTCGAGAATTTGGTCTCCGGCGGCGGCGCCGAGTTCCAGAACGCGATCATGAAGATAGACTTGAGCGCCCGAACCCAGTCCTACGACTACGGGCTCTACCACTGGAACGAGCTCGTGATGGCCTTCGTGCCCGGGCAGGTGGTCGGCGACGCCGTCAAGCGTTCGCTGCTGGTCGAAGTCCCAGGCATGGCCGACCGCTTCTATGAACCGAGCTACGGCACGACCGACACTGGAATGGCGGACGCGTTCGGCTCGTTTGGATATCTCGGCATCGTCAAATTCTTCTTCGTCGCGTGGATCATGCGCCGCATCTACCGCGGCGCGATGCGCGGGGATGCCAGCAGCCAGATTCTCTACATGCTCAGCGCGCTGCCTTCGGTGCACGTGATCTCGCATCACACCCAGTGGATCTTCACCAGCTGGATCCACATGGCGATCTTCCTCGGGCCGGCGCTGTTCTTCGCCCGAGTAAGGGAGCGGCCGGCAGCGGGACCAGCGTTGACGGGAGCGCCAGCCGCATGACCACGCGAGCCGATCAAAGCCCCGGAGACCGCAGCGCCCATCCCTGGCTGTACGGCGGCGCTACCTTTGCACTCCGCCACAGGCTTCTGCGCGCCGGCTGGCGCGCGGCCTGGCTTCTGCTCGCTCGCTGGACGCCGCCGCCGCTTCATGCCTGGCGCCGCTGGCTGCTGAACCTCTGCGGCGCGGATCTCGCGCCGAGCGCGCGAGTCTACCCGAACGTCACCGTCTGGTGGCCGCCCCACCTGACGATGAAGCAGCACGCGTCGCTTGGGCCGGGCGTCACCTGCTACAACGTCGCGCCCATCCAAGTCGGCACGTTCGCGGTGGTCTCGCAGGGCGCGCATCTGTGCGCCGGCACGCATGATTGCGACGACCCGAGCTTCCCGTTGCGCGCCAGGCCCATCTCGATCGGCGCGGGTGCCTGGATCGCCGCCGAAGCGTTCGTGGGACCCGGAGTGACAGTCGGAGACGGCGCGGTGCTGGGCGCCCGGGCCGTGGCCATGCGGGATCTTCATCCGCGGACGATCTACACCGGCAATCCCGCTGCGCCGATCCGACTGAGGGTCCGCCGAACCTCGCGCGAAGCCTGATCGCACCCGGCGAGACATGCACCGGCCCGCGGCGTCCTGGCGCGGCCAGGCCGGCGCAAGCGATGGAGAACGGCGATGACATCGGCCACCACTTCCGGGTCCCTGGGAGAAGCAAACCGGCTGGGCGCGCTCGACGGCCTGCGCGGGGTCGCCATCGTGATGGTGATGATCTTCCACCTCGTGCTGGTCTATCCATTCAGCGAGACCGTCGACAGCCTGTACTATCAGCTCGGCGGCGCACTCTGGATCAGCATCGACCTGTTCTTCGTGCTCTCAGGCTTCCTGATCACGGGGATTCTGCTCGAAACGAAAGGCTGCGCGAATTTCTTCAGCGCGTTCTACGCGCGTAGAACGTTGCGAATCTTCCCGCTCTATTACGCCGTGCTGATCACGCTGTTCGTCGTGGCGCCGCTGCTCGGGCTCTACGCCACGCCCGAGCTTCGGTTCGTGCTGGACCGCCAGATCTGGTTCTGGACCTACATGACCAACTGGGGCTTCGTCGCGGCCAACGGGGCGCGCTTCTTCAACGTGGAGTGGCTCGCCCTCATCCACTTCTGGTCGCTCGCCGTCGAAGAACAGTTCTACATGGTCTGGCCGCTCGTCGTTTTTCTGTTCTCGCGTTCCGGCCTTGTCAGGGTTTGCGTGCTGCTGATCGTGGGCGCGCTGTGCTTCCGGTTGACGATCTTCGCGTTCGGTCTCCCGCAGGGCGCCGCGTACACGCTGACTCCAGCGCGGATCGATTCGCTTGCGCTCGGAGGCCTTCTGGCGATCGCCGCGCGCCGCCCGGAGGCGATGGCGGTCGTGCGTAGGATCGCCCCCTGGTGCCTTACGGTCGCGACAGCGTTCGTGATCGTCATCTTCGTCACGCGCGGCGGCGTCTGGTTCGCCGACCCGTGGATGAACACGATCGGTTTCTCAATCCTCGATTTCGGCTGGGCCTCGGCGCTCGTGATGAGCCTGCCGGGGCCGCGCCAAGCCTGGATGGGACCCCTGCTGGAGGCGAGATGGCTGCGGCTTTTCGGCAAGTACAGCTACGGCCTCTACGTCCTTCATCACCTGATCCTGCCGCACCTGAGCCCCGCCCCGTTCGCGGCCCTGCTGCCCGAGACCCTTGGCGCCACCGCCTATATTTCGTCGTCCATCGCAGTGTTCTTCGTGGCCGCGTGGCTCTCCTGGCGGCTCATCGAATCTCCTTTCCTTGAGCTCAAGGTCTTCTTTCCCTACCGGCGAGCGCCCGCCACGGGGGAGCCTCGCATCGCGTGACGCAAGTCGGCGCCGCCCCGGCCGGCGAAGGCACCCCCAGCTACGTCCTTCGGGAGGAAAATGCTCAAAGGGCGATGCTGAACGAAGCTGCAAGGACGCGTTTGGCTGAGGAGAAGAAGCCTTTCAGCGTCTTCTCCGGAACAGCCGCGGCGGCCTAGCTTGATTGCGCTTCACGCGGATGTCATCGGGGGTCAGCCATGGGCATCAGGAATGTTACTCTGGGTGACGGCGCAAGGTTTACTCATCCAGAACTCGTCAACGCTTACTGTTGCTCCATCGGGCGCGACACGATCGTCGGCCCGTTCGTCGAGATACAAAAAGGAACGAACATCGGGGAGCGATGCAAGATCTCGTCGCACTCCTTTATCTGCGAAGGCGTCACCATCGAAGACGAAGTGATGGTTGCCCATGGGGTCATGTTCACCAATGACCTATTCCCCGAAGCGACCACCGAGGACGGCCAGCCCCAGCGGGATGGCGATTGGCCGCTGGTCACGACGATCGTGCGTCGTCGCGCATCGATCGGATCCAATGCCACGATCATCGGGGGGGTCACCGTAGGCGAAGGCGCGCTGGTGGCGGCTGGCGCAGTGGTGACGCGGGACGTGCCCCCCTACACGCTCGTGATCGGATCCCCGGCTCGGCCCGCGGGAGATGTGCGCGCAAGGCGCGCGAGCCAGGCCAGCCGTTCGCCCCGGGCAATTCAGGCGGAGGCCGTGTCGTGATTGGTATCGGCGTCATCGGATACGGGTACTGGGGTCCCAATCTTGCCCGCGTCGCGGCTGAATGCGACGACTGCGCCGCCGTCGCGATCGCCGATCCTTCAACCGAAGCGCTGGAGCGCGCCGGCAAGCGCCACCGCACGGCCCGCCTTGCAACGGACTGGCGCAGCGTCATCAGGGCCCCGGACGTCGACGCGGTGATGATCGCGACGCCCGTGCACACGCATTACGAGATCGCCTTGGCCGCTCTCACGGCCGGCAAGCACGTCCTGGTCGAGAAGCCCATGACGGAGACCGCCGAGCAGGCGGAACGCCTCATCGAAGAGGCCGCTCGCCGTGGCCTGACCCTAATGGTCGACCACACCTTCGTCTATACAGGCGAGGTCCAGAAGATCAAGGAGATCATCTCGTCCGGCATGGCCGGGGAGATTTTTTACTACGAATCCACACGGATTAACCTTGGGAAGTTCCAGAGGGACGTCAACGTCATCTGGGACCTAGCGGTTCATGACCTCGCGATACTCGATTACGTGCTGGGCGCCCCGGCGGTCGCAGTCTCGGCGAGCGGAGCCGGCCATATCGCCGGCTCCCCGGAGAACATGGCGCATGTGACCGTGTTCTTCGCGGGCGGCACGATCGCGCATCTCAACGTCAACTGGCTCGCGCCGATCAAGGTCCGCCAGACATACATCGCCGGCAGCCGTCAGATGATCGTCTACGACGACCTGCAAACGACCGAGAAGATCAAGGTCTACGACCGCGGCGTAACCTCGGACACCGACCCG
Source organism: Hansschlegelia beijingensis (assembly GCF_045505405.1). Taxonomy (GTDB): domain Bacteria; phylum Pseudomonadota; class Alphaproteobacteria; order Rhizobiales; family Methylopilaceae; genus Methylopila; species Methylopila beijingensis_A. Next base: position 6,123 of record NZ_JBJKEX010000022.1, read on the forward strand.
GAGAACGTTTACCAGCGCCACGTCGGCTATCGCATCGGCGACATGTGGTCGCCTGCGATCCCGGTCCGCGAGGCGCTGTCGACGGAACTCGACCACTTCCTCAAATGCGTAAACTCGGGCGAGACGCCGCTCACCTGCGGGCGGACCGGTCTCAGCGTCGTGAAGATGCTCGAATGCGCCACGATCTCGATGCGCCAGCGCGGGCATCCCGTCGAGCTCGACCTGCTGCAGGTCGCGTCATGATCCCGCTGATGGACATGGCGGCGCAGTACCGCTCGGTCGCCGCGCCGCTCGAGGCCGCAGTGTTGTCCACCCTTCGCAGCGGGCGCTACGCGCTGGGGCCCGAGGTGGAGGCCTTCGAACGCGAATTCGCGGCCTATTGCGGAGCAAAGCACGCGGTCGCGGTCAACACCGGGACCTCGGCCCTCCACCTCGCGCTGCTGGCCGCCGGCATCGGCCCCGGCGACGAGGTGATCACCACCCCGGCCACGTTCGTGGCGACCGTCGCCGCGATCCTCTATGCCGGGGCGACCGCGGTCTTCGTCGACATCGACCCGGAGCGTTGGACGCTCGATCCGTCGAAGCTCGAAGCCGCCGTCAGCCCGCGCACCAGGGCTATCGTTCCAGTGCACCTGCACGGCCGGCTCGCCGACATGGCGGCGATAGTCGCGATCGCCCGCCGCCATGGCCTCAAGGTGATCGAGGACGCAGCTCAGGCGCACGGCGCTTTCCGCGGCGAGGTAGGAGCTGGAAGTTTCGGCGACGCTGGGTGCTTCAGTTTTTATCCCGGCAAGAACCTCGGCGCCTGCGGCGAAGGCGGAGCGATCACGACCGATGACGACGCCATCGCCGAAACCATGCGGAGGCTTCGGGACTGGGGCCAGGACGGCCGCTACAACCACGTTCTCGAGGGCTTCAACTACCGGATGGACGCCGTGCAGGGCGCGGCGCTGCGCGTAAAGCTTCAGCGTCTGCAGTCCTGGACCGACACCCGCCGGAGCATCGCGGCCCGCTACCATGCGCTGCTCGACGGGTCTGGGATCGGATTGCCAGCGCCGAGCGGCCCGGCCGATCACTCCTACCATGTCTTCGCAGTGCGCACGCCGGCCCGGGATCGCATACGCGCGCTGATGACCATCGCCGGCGTGGAGACCGGCCTGCACTATCCGCGTCCGGTCCATCTTCAGCCGGCCTATGCGGCGCTCGGATATGGCCGCGGCGACCTCCCGGAAGCCGAAGCGCTGGCGAGCGAGACGTTGTCGCTGCCGATGTTCCCCGAACTGTCCGACGCGCAGGTCCAGCAAGTCGCAGAAAGCCTGTTGCACGCCCTTGATGTCAGCCGCCGCGAGGCGGCCTGACCGCGCCTCTCTTCTGGAGATCGATTCCAATGAACAACGAGAATGATCCGCTCGCCGGCAAGAAGGTCGTGGTCACCGGCGGCGCCGGTTTCGTCGGCTCGCACATCGTCGCGCTGCTGCTCGAACGGGGGGCCGACGAGATCATGGTGGTGGACAATCTGTGCCGGGGCCGTCGAAGCAACATGAAGGCTCTCGGCGCTGACCGCCGCCTCCACTTCGTCGAAGGCGACGTTCGCGACCGGGTGCTGATGTCTCAGTTGCTGGATGGCGCGGACACTGTGTTCCACCAGGCGGCGCTACGGATCACGCAATGCGCGGTGGAACCCCGGGCGGCACTGCAGGTGATGGCGACCGCGACCTTCGACCTGATCGAGTTCGCCGTGGCCGCCAAGGTGCGGAAGGTCGTGATGGCTTCGTCGGCCTCCGTCTATGGCCTCGCGACCGAGTTCCCGACTCCCGAGACCCAGCACCCCTACGACAACCGCACGCTTTACGGCTCGGCCAAGCTGTTCGCAGAAGGCATGTTGCGCGCCTTCCACGACACCCATGGCCTCGACTACGTCGCGCTCCGCTACTTCAACGTCTACGGCCCGAAGATGGACATCCACGGCCGCTACACGGAGGTGCTGATCCGCTGGATGGAGAGGATCGAGGCCGGCGAGCCTCCCCTGGTCTTCGGCGACGGGCTGCAGACAATGGACATGATCCACGTCCGCGATGTCGCCCGAGCGAACATCCTCGCCGCGACGTCGCCTGCGACCGACGTGACGCTGAATATCGGCTCGGGCAGCGAAACATCTCTGCTCGGCCTTGCGAAGATGCTTTCGGAACGGATGGGGCGCCGGGGTCTCGTGCCCGAGCACCGGCCTGAACGCGGCGTCAATCCCGTGCCGCGCCGGCTCGCCGACACGAGCCTCGCTCGCCAGCTGATCGGCTTCGAAAGCCAGGTGAGTCTGGAGAACGGGGTGGATGAGCTGGTGGATTGGTGGCGGGCTCAGCAGCAGCCCCTAGAGCGAAGCGCGGCAGAATGATCCCGATCACACGCCCATGCGTCGGAAATGCGGAGGCGCTCGCAGCGGCGCGCGTCATCCGTTCGGGCTGGCTCACCCAGGGACCGCAGGTCGCCGCCTTCGAGACCGAGTTCGCCCAAGCGGTCGGCGCGCCGCATGCCTGCGCGGTGGCGAACGGCACCGTGGGGCTCCACCTCGCGCTGCTTGCCGTCGGCGTGGGGCCGGACGACGAGGTGATCGTCCCGAGCCACACCTTCATCGCCTGCGCGAACGTGATCCGCCAGTGTCGCGCGACACCGGTCTTCGTGGACATCGAGGAGAATTCTTTCAACCTCGATCCCGACGCGGTCGCGCAGGCGATCACGTCACGCACCAAGGCGATCATGTGCGTCCACCAGATTGGAATGCCCTGCGACCTCTCGCGGATCCTGCCGATCGCTCGAGCGGCCGGAGTCGCGGTGATCGAGGACGCCGCTTGCGCGGTCGGCTCAAACCTCATGGTGGAGGGTCAGTGGGAGCCGATTGGAAGGCCGCACGGGGACATCGCCTGCTTCTCGCTGCATCCGCGGAAGATCCTGACAGTCGGCGATGGCGGCGTGCTGACCACCGCCAATGCGGAGTGGGACGGCATGTTCCGGCTGTGGCGCCAGCACGGAATGAGCGTGCCGGACTCGGTCCGCCACGCGAGCGCTACGCCGGTGATCGAGAGCTACCCCATCGTTGGATACAATTACCGCCTGACGGACGTTCAGGCCGCGATCGGCCGCGAGCAGCTCAAGCGCCTCTCCAAGATCGTCGCTGCCCGGCGGGCGCTGGCGGCCAGGTACAGGTGCCTGCTGGCGAGCCTTCCAGTGGAGTGTCCGGAGGAGCCGCACTGGGCCCAATCGAACTGGCAGAGCTTCTGCGTAAGGCTGCCCCCGGGCGTCCGGCAGTACGACGTGATGGCGACGATGCTCTCAGAGGGGATAGCCACACGGCGCGGCATCATGTGCATCCACCTCGAGCCCGCTTATGCGGATGCGGAGATCCGCGGCTCCCTCGCCCGGTCGGAACAGGCGAGAGACACCTGCATCCTGCTGCCGCTCTATCCCGGCATGACCGAGCGCATGCAGCGCCGGATCGTCGCCAGTCTTCACGCGGCCCTGGGCCTCGATGCCTCCTTCCCCGCCGCGCGCGGCCAGAGGTTATCCAAAGCGCTCCCACGCGGGCCGCTCATCGCCCCGCGCTGTCCGGTCTGAGGCATGGGCATGCAAGCCAACGACAATCGTGCTCCTAGCGTGATGGGCTTCCACTTCCCCACCCCCCGACCGGGCTTTCGTCCCGAACGGCTGATCGGCCTTGCTCGGGAGCGCATCGCCGAGATGCGGCTGGACCTGCGGGGCCGAACGATCCTGACGGAAGCCGCGACGGGCGTTTACGTGGTGACGCCCATCATAGCGGCGCTTGCGGGAGCCCACCGGGTCTTCGCGGTCGCGCGGGACAGCCGCCACGGCTCGACCAGCGAGGCTGTGGCGTGGCTCCATGATGTCGCCGAGCGCGCCGGCGTGGCTGACACGATCTCGATCGTCGACGCTGTTCCTCACGCATTTTTGGATCAGGTGGACATCGTCACCAACAGCGGCCACCTCCGGCCGATCAATGACGCCATCATCGATGCGCTGCCGCCCCATGCTGTCGTGGCGCTCATGTTCGAAGCATGGGAACGGCGCTCGGGCGACATCGACTACGCCGCGTGCGAACGTCGTTCGCTGCCGGTGGTCGGCGTGAACGAGCGACACGAGACGATCGACGTTTTCAGTTACCTGGGGCCGCTCGCCATCCGCCTCCTGCACGACGCCGGGATCCCGGTCTACCGCAGCCGCATCGCTCTCGTCTGCGACAATGAATTCAACACGTCGCTGCTCACTGGCCTGATCGGCCAGGGCGCTCATGTCACTCAAGCGCGTTCGGTCCGCGACCTGCCGCCAAAGCCCTATGAGGCCGTTCTCCTCGCGCTCCGGCCGGCGGATAATCATGCGCGGCTCGACGAAGAGGACGCCCGCCGGCTCGCCGCGGTGGCGCCGTGCGCCATCGTCGCTCAGTTCTGGGGCGATGTGGACCGGGAGGCGGTGGCGGCGGCGGGTCTGCAGATCTGGCCGCCGACTGCTCCCGCCGCCGGCCATATGGCGATCCTCCTGTCGGAGATCGGCCCCGACCCCGTGGTGCGGCTTCAGGCCGGCGGATTGAAGGCGGCGCAGGTCGTTCTCGATGACGCCGAGCGCGAGGAGCCGGGCTTGGCGCAGATACTCTGACCGAACACCACGCCATTTACGTCACCTGCCTTTCGTCGGCAGCGTCGATAGACCTTGCCCTAAACCCTGCTGCGCACCCGCTCCGGTTGAGCCAGCGCGTTTCGAGAAGACGTTTGCCCTACAGGAAAATCGCTACCTATGGTAGATGCTGAGCAAAGAATCAGCGTGGCGGTCCTCCCCTGAACCCCCTCCTGCACAGATTTCAAGCGCTGGGACCCTTTACGGAGTCCGAAACCGCGATGCTGACGTCCCTAGGGGCGCGCAGACGCCGTGTTCCCGCTCATCAGACGATCTTCCGCGAACACGACCAGAAGCACGAAGCTTATGTCGTGCAAAGCGGCTGGACCTGCATTTACAAGATGCTTCCGGACGGCGGCCGCCAGGTCCTCAACTTCCCTCTGCCAGGCGATATCGTCGGCCTGTACAACATCAGTCTCGCGGGCTCTCAGTTCAGTTTCGAGAGCCTGACCGATGCCGAGGTCTCTCCGATTCCGCTGGCGATGATCGAACAGGCAAGCACGTTCCCCAATGTCGCCCAGGCGATCCGTTGGTCGGCGGCGCGGGACGCCGCCATCATCGCGGAGCATCTTGTGAATCTGGGCCGACGCAGCGCCCTCGTCCGCACGGCCCATCTCATCCTGGAAACATCTGCACGGCTCGAGCAGATCGGCGTCGAAACGGTGGATGGCTTCGACTGCCCTCTCAGCCAGTCCTGGATCGCCGACGCGCTCGGTCTGACCGCCATCCACCTGAACCGGGTTCTGCGCGAATTGCGCGAGGCCGAGCTGGTGACGGTGCGGGTCGGCCATGTGACCGTTCACGACTATGACCGCCTGGCGGAGCTCGCTGTCTTCGAGGCGGATTATCTGGAGCCGCCGCAGCGCGGGCCTCGAAGCAACCACTGAACGACAAGGCTCATGACGTCTGGCCGCTGTCACTCTTCCGAGGGCGTCATACTCCCTCGTTAGGCGTACGCCTCCGCGCATCATGGTCCGATTGCTACGTTCCTATGCCCGCTCCCTTCCTGGAATCTTCTTTCGGCGGAGACTATCCAGCCCGCGCGAGGCCAAGTATAGCCGGCCTGAGGGAGCATCATGGAGCAGAAAACGGCTCTTATACTTGGCGTCACTGGCCAAGACGGCGCGTATCTTGCTGAGCTTCTGCTCAGTAAAGGCTACACCGTACACGGCCTGAAGCGGCGATCGTCGTCCTTCAACACAGGTCGCATCGACCACCTTTACCATGATCGGCAGGAGAATCACGTGAGGTTCCTGCTTCATCACGGAGACCTCACCGACGCCACGAACCTCATCCGCATCATCCAGGAAACCCAGCCGGACGAGATCTACAACCTCGCTGCGCAGAGCCACGTTCTGGTCAGCTTCGAGACGCCCGAATACACGGCCAACACGGACGCGTTGGGAACGCTTCGCGTCCTGGAAGCCCTGCGCATACTCAAGATGACGGGCACCTGCCGGTTTTACCAGGCCTCCACCTCGGAGCTATTCGGCCGCGCCGCGACCGTGCCGCAGGACGAGCGAACGATCTTCGCGCCCCGCAGCCCCTACGCGGCCGCCAAGCTCTACGCCTATTGGATCACCGTGAATTACCGCGAGGCCTATGGCATGCACGCCTCGAACGGCATCCTCTTCAACCACGAAAGCCCGATTCGCGGCGAGACTTTCGTTACGCGGAAGATATCTCGGGCGGTCGCCGCCATCCAGCACGGGCTGCAGCCGCGCATCTATCTCGGCAACATCGACGCGAAGCGCGATTGGGGACACGCCCGCGACTACGTCGAAGGGATGTGGCGGATCGTCCAGCAGTCTTCGCCCGACGATTACGTGCTCGCGACCGGGGAGACCCACACCGTCCGGGAGTTCGTCGAGACCGCCTTCGACTGCGTCGGCCGCAGGATTGAATGGCGCGGAGTCGGCGTTGAAGAGAAGGGCTATGATGTTGACACCGGCGCCCCGCTGATCGAGATCGATCCGCGATACTTCCGCCCGACCGAAGTGGACATCCTGCTCGGGGACTGCACCAAGGCGCGACAGAATCTTGGATGGAAGCCGCGTGTCCGGTTCAAGGAACTCGTGGCCGAGATGGTCAGCGCTGACATGGAGGCCGTTCTAAAAGAGGCGGCGCGCAATGCCCGCGACGACTGACCGCGGCCGTTTCGAGATCGCCGGAAGCCGCATCTTCGTCGCCGGCCATCGTGGCATGGTTGGATCCGCCCTCGTTCGCCGCCTCGAGAGGGAGGCGTGCGAGATTCTCACGGTCGATCGCGCCGAGTTGGACCTGAGGCGTCAGGCGGATGTCGAGCGCTGGATGCAGCGGGAGAAGCCTGACGCCGTCATGATCGCTGCTGCGCGGGTCGGCGGGATCCAGGCGAACGCCACCCACCCGACCGAGTTCCTGCTCGACAATCTGCTGATCGGCGCGAACCTCGTAAACGCTGCGGCGGAGTCTGGGGTCCGCAAGCTGCTGTTCCTGGGGTCGAGTTGCATCTATCCGCGTCTGGCGCCGCAGCCGATCAGTGAGGCGGCCATGCTGACGGGCCCCCTCGAGCCCACGAACGAGGCCTATGCGGTCGCCAAGATTGCGGGGATGTTGCTCACCCGCAGCCTGAACGTGCAGTACGGACTTCCGTACATCACCGCGATGCCCCCGAACCTCTACGGCCCGAACGACCACTACGACCTGCAGACGTCTCACGTTCTGCCGGCGCTGATGAGAAAGATCTTCGAAGCGCACCAGGCCGGGAGCGATACGGTGACGATCTGGGGCAGCGGAACCCCGTTGAGGGAGTTCCTTCACGTCGACGACCTCGCGGACGCCTGTGTCTTTCTCATGCGGGTCTATGATGAGCCGGAACTCATCAACGCTGGCTCGGGCGAAGAGATCACCATCCGCGACCTGGCGGACCTGATAGCCGACGCGGTCGGATTTCGCGGGCACTTCGTCTTCGATCCGTCGAAACCTGACGGGACGCCGCGCAAGCTGCTGAACAATGAGCGCATCAGAGCCTTGGGCTGGAAGCCCGCCATACCCCTTTCGGAGGGGCTGCGCTCTACCTTGCAGAGCTGGCGGGCGTCTGAACGGGATCGCCAGTCCGCGCAGGAAGCGCAGAGGACGTCTGACTGAGCGACGCGTTGTCCCTCTCGTCCCGGGACACCAAGAGGATGTCGCGCGGCGACAGCCTCGCGAACTGATCCACCGCCTTCTCCTGGTAGGCGCCGCCCACCACCCTCGCCACCTTGAAGATCGGGCGCGCCGGGCTCGGGGCGTCCTGCCCGAGCTGATCCTGAACCTCTGCGAGGGCCGAGATCGACGATCTCAGCTTCTGCCGCTCCTGGGCCAGACGCACGTCCAGCTCCCGCAGATCGGCCGCGCTCTCCTTGATGCGCTGGTCGCCAAGATCCTGGATCTTCTGGTCGACCTCGAGCTGACGCTGCTGCGCCCGGGCAAGATAGGATTCGATGTCGAGCGAGTCGCGGCGGGTGGCGGAGAGCTGTCGCTTCAGCGCCAGGAGCGACGGCAGCAGCCCCAGCCCCTTGTCGACCATCTTCTGCGAGTTGGCGACTTCCTGCTCGAGCAACCCGATCTCCTCGTCGTGCAGCTTCTTGCTCTCACGCAGCGCGGCGATCTCCTGATCGTAACTCAGCCGCTGCTGGTGCAGCGCGGCGATCCCGTCTTCCAGAACTTTGCGGCGCACCGCAAACAGCGCCTTCTCGTTCGCCAGGATCGTCCGGACATCATCCGCCGGAACCGAGCGCTGGCGGGAGTCGTCCTCCCCGGCCGGCGCGAAATCGGCGCCCGCGATCTCGGCCTCCAGCCGCGCCCTCTGCATCCCTCCGGCGAACAGCGTCAGGCGGCGTTCGGCGACCTCCTGCTCGGCTGAGATCAGCTGCAGCGCGCGCGCGTTGAGCGCGGCGGCCGACCGCCTCAACCCGCCAGAGAGAGCAATCAGCTCGAGGGCGATCATCCCGGGCCTGTAGACGTACTGCCCCGGCTTTTCGACGTCGCCGGTGACGAAAACGCCGGCAAATTCCGCGATCTCGACGGCAGGGGCGCTGCGCAGCGGGAGTCGCCGCGAAAGCTCTTCATTGAGGGTCGCGACCACTTGGCCGGTCGTGAGGTCGGCGATCCGCAGGTCGCCCAGCAGCGGGTAGCTGACAGCGCCTTCCGGCCCGACGCGGAACTTGCCGGACAATTCCGGCTTACCGAGGACGGTGATCTGAAGCACGTCACCCGGACCGACCCGATAGGCGCCAGGAGGCTCCTGAGCATGACCAGGTGAGGCGAGCAGTAATCCGAGCACACATGCGGACGCTACGACCCGCGCCCGACCGCTCGAACGCCCAAGCAGTTTCGCATCGCTTCTCATCTTGAGCGCGCTCCGGCGTGCCATGGCATGGCCTGTACGGGGAGGATGTCGTCGTCACCAAGCGGCCAAGGCTCCTTCTCGGAACGCGGCGCAAGCCGCCAGCGCGCGATCAGCACGCCGATCCCCGCGCCAACCGCCAAGCCAAAAGCGAGCATCGGAAGCAGCTTGGGACTTGCTGGCTGAGCCGGCACCTCGGCGTTCGACAGCAGGGTTGCTTCCGCCGCCGCCAGGCCCTCCTGCTCCATCGTCTGCTTGTAGCGGTTGAGAAAGCTCTCGTAGATGTTGCGGTTCGCGACGGCCTCACGCTGCAGCCTGTTCAACTCGACACGAGCCGTGCTGTCGCGTGTGATCGCGGCTTCAACTTTCGCAGTTTCGTGTTCGAGCGCCCTCTCCTTACCGCGAGCGACCTGAACCTCATTGGCGAGGCTCGCGACCACCAGCGCGACCTCACCGTCGATCTGCCTGCGCACAGCCGCGAGTTGCGCCCGTTGCGCCGGAAGATCGGCGCTCATGTCGGCGCCCGCTGTCTCGATCTCGCCGATCTGGCGCACGAGTTCAGCTTCTCTGGTTCGCAGAGACTGAATGGAGGGCGAGGCCAGCGCTTCCATGAAGGAGGCGCTCTGCGGGCCGTCGGATGCGAGCTCGCGCGCCGCGGCCAGGCGGGCCTCGGCGCCTGCGCGTTGCGAGCGAGCGGAGGCAAGCTCGGTGTTGATGCCGGAGAGCCGCTGCGCGTCCGCGGTCATGCCGCTCGTCTCGAGGAGCCCGACCTTGCGCCGGAAGGACTCCACCGCCTCCTCGGAAAGCTCCAGCCGCACGCCGAGCTCCGAGACCTTGCCGCCCAGCCAGTCGCTCGCCTTCCGGGTCGCCTGCGTCTGCACGGCGATCTGGTGATCGAGATAGGCGGCCGCATAGGCATTCGCGACGCGCGCGGCGAAGATCGGATCGCGCGACGCATAGTAGATGAAGATCGTGTAGGAGCGGCCGTCATTGTTCACGCGGAGCCCGGACACCAAGCGGTCGACAGCCGCGGCGTCCGGCGTTTGTGGGGCGGCGGGGGGAGACGAACGGAGCGCTAGCCCCCAAGGCGCCCAGAACCGCCACCAAGGCTCGCTGTGCTCGTCCACCTTCGCCTTTGCAAGGCCCAGGCGGTCGACCACCCGCTCGGCCATTGAGCGCGACGCGATGAGATCAAGCTCCGTCCGCAGCACCGGGCTGTCTTGGGGCAGCCGCGACATCACGGATTCCAGCGTGATCACCTGCACCTTGCGGGTGTCCAGCGCGACCACGGCCTCGGCGACGTAACGGTTCGGCGTGACGGCCCACACTCCGGCCGCCAGGACGCCGGCGGCCGCCGTCGCCGCCGCGACCACGCGCCACTGTGACCGGATCAGAGGCCCCAGTCCCGCCTTGGCGGAGTCCTGCGCGTCCACGGATCTAGACACGATCATGACGAGAGCCCCCCGCTCTGAGGCTACATCGAGGCGTTGATGTGGGAGTTCGCGATATACGCGACCTCGGTCCGGTTTTTTGCCCGGAGCTTCTTCATGATATTGCGGACGTGAACCTTGACGGTGCTCTCTCGCATGTTGAGTTCATAGGCGATGATCTTGTTCGCCTTGCCCTGCCGCAGGGCGTCGATGACCGCCGCCTGACGGGCCGTGAAGGTTTCATTCAGCGCGAAAGCGCGGCCTTCCGGCCTGTTGAGGATGGACTTGCGAGAGGAGGTCAGGCTGGAGGCCGGGATGAAGGTGCCGCCAACCTCCACCAGGGTCATCGCCTCAAGGGCGACGTCCATGCTGGCGCTCGTCGGGATGTATCCCCGCACTCCGCAGTCCAGAGACTGCAGGATCTGGGTCGCATCTTCAGAGTCGGCGATCACGACGATCGGCGTCCCCGGGAAGGATTCCGCCAATTTCTCGAGCGCGTCCAGGAAGACTTCCCCGGAGGCGGAATTACTTCCGATGCTGAAGAGAACAAGCACCTCGTCGTGTTCGTCTCCGGCCGACGTGACGCAGTCCAGAACGCTCGTATAGCTCATGACGCGATTTCTGGGGCGCTGCGTTCTCACGCAGCGGGCCAGACATTCGGCGACGAGATTGCGCTCGTCGATAACGATGATTGTCCCACGTCCGAGCATGTCTTCCCGAAGGAATGACGAGTCTGGCGCCGGGTTGGATACCGGGATGTTCATGTCGTTCCCTGTGATTATGCAGCCTCGTCACAGCATACGTATAATTACATAGGCCGCCCATGCGAGGCTATTAATGATGGCGAAAGGAAGGAGGACTTTGGACGCCGCCGCTGACCCGCCTACACTTATCTCGATCAACCTTTGCCGACTTGAAGCAAGAGGATGCTAGGTTGGTTTCCAAGCCGCTCCATTAACCTAGATCAATAGATATATAGACATTCGCGGGGCTAAAAACGGACTGATAATCAGATGAACACGATGTTGGGCACCGGCCCCTGCGCCGATTGATGCCGGTTCTCAGTAGCGTAGCCCTGAGGGACGTTCTCCGGCCCTCCGCCTGACGCTCTACGGGATCGATCTGCACGCCACGCAAATGCCATCGGCGAAATAGTTGAGCGCGGGCATGCGCCTGAGGGCCGAATTCACAACCTGTGATTTCTTCGACTTCTCAGCCCAATACAAAGCCCAATCCATCGGCTCGAGCCCCGCCATGTTCAACAAACGACTCAGCGTTGAATATGAGTAATAGGCGACATGCTCAGGGTGAACCAGTTCAACGCCGCTCAGAAGGCGTAGATTAATCTTCAGCGAGGCATGGTTAGGCGTGGTGAGTATGATCCGGCCGTTCGGGCCGCAGGCGCTCTTGAGGGCGGACAGGAAGTCGCCCGCGTTCAGCACGTGCTCGAGCGTCTCGCCGGCGATAACGACGTCGTATCCGCCGGGCGTCGAGTGCGAGAGTGGCTTCTCGCAATCCGCCACGAACAGATCTTTGAAGCCGGCGCTGCGCATGATGCCGATCCCCTCCTCGGAGAGGTCGACGCCGTGCAGCTCGGCGGCGCAACCGTGGAGTCGCTGGTGAAGCAGCTCCCCGCGCGTCAGCCGGTCAAGCGTAAACGGCACGTCCGCGCAGCCGACATGCAGCACACGCTTGCCCCGCGCGTAGCGCTCGATGAACTCGACCCGGTTGGTCAGGTTGATTCTCGGCAGCCTCATCAGGCTTGTCCCCCTTTTCGCGACGCCGGCCACCCGGCTCACGCGCTTCTGATCACGCACTCCGGCTCGCAGACCTGGTCCGACAGCCAGCGGTAAACCTCCGCCCATCGCAGCGCCGCGGAGCCCCAAGAGAAGCGTTTCTCAACCAGCAGGCGGCCGCGTCGCCCCATCGCCCGCGCTTGCTCGGGAGGCGTCTCGAACAGCCGGCGCAGGCCGTCCGCGATTTCCGCGGTCGAGGGGCCGATGGACAGCGCGGCTCCGGCCAAGCGCCCCTCCGGAAGGTTGCACTGCTCCGTGATGAGGGCGGGCAGACCGTGGCTCCAAGCTTCGAGCACAGCCAGCGGCTGGCCCTCGCTGACGGACGGCAGGATGAAGGCGTCCGCTTGCGCAAACGCCGCCCTCTTCGAAGCGCCGCTCACATGGCCCAGAAACCGCATCGAGCGCGGGCTGCAGAGCAGCTCGGCGCGCGCCCGCAACTCCGCGACGAAGGCCTCCGGGCCCGATCCCGCGATCGCGAGATCCCAGGCCTGGGCCTCGGGGTTTCGCCGGAGGCTCGCCCAGGCGTCGAGAAGCGCGACGAGGCCCTTCTTCGGCGTCAGTCGCCCCAGATACAACAACGTGCGGCGTGCATTTGCGCCGCCCCGGGGCGAGGCGCTTTCCTCGGGCGGAAGCTGGACGCCATTCGGGATTAGACAGACCGGGTTGCGGAGTCCGAACGCGCGGACCGCCTGGCGCTCCTGCTCACACAAGGCGTGGATGCAGGCGGCGCGGTCGAGATGAGCCTGTTCATAGGCGCGCAGGGCGAGCGTTTTTTTCCACCCGCTGTTCGCGACCGCCCATGGGTCGAGCATGCCATGCGGGCTGACCACGTAGCGGCGGCCGGAGGCGGCCGCCCAGCGCCGCGCTGCGATAGAGAGGTACATCCACAGCCCGTGGACATGAACCACATCAAGGTCGGCCGCCAGCAGCGCGCGACCGAGCCCGGGCGCATAACCGAAGCTCGCGGGGCCACGCGCCGGAAAGACTTTGAGCGAGACCGCTCCCCACTCGCTTCGGTTCGCGGAGGGGGAGCGGTCGGATGCGAAGACCGTCACCTGGACGTCGGGGACCTGCAACAGCGCCTGCGCCATGTCCCTCACGCTCGCGTAGACGCCGCCGCCCTGATCGCCGGCCGAGCCCAGAACCACGCCCACCTTGATCGGCTTGACCTCGGCGCGCCAGGAAGGAGCAGCGTCCATTGCCAAACTCCCGGACCTAGGCCGAGGCCGCGAGCGGCGTGCGCGTCTCTGCCTCGGGCGCGAGACGGTCGAGCGCCGCAAGCAGGCGACTGGAATACTCCTGCAGGCTGTGTTCGAGCCCGCGCCGGCGCGCCGCGCCAGCCATGGCGCGGTAAAGTTCTGCGTCCCTTGCGAGCGCAGCCAGGGCGGCCTCGATGGCGTCCGGGTCCCGGATCGGCGTGAGGAAGCCATCGACGCCGTGCCGCACCACGCTGCCGGCGTTCGGCGTCGTGACGACGGGCAGGCCGGCCATCAGCGCTTCATACAGGACCGTCGCGGATCCTTCGCAGATCGAGGGCAGAAGAAAGACGTCCGCCCAAGCGTAGCAGGCCGACATCTCGGAGCGCGGCACAGGCCCAAGCAGCTTCACCGCCTCGTTCAGCCGCCGGCGCGCGTTCTCGGAGACATCGAGGGCGCCCGCCATGCGGAATTCGGCGACGCCCTTGAGGCGAAGGGCGGCCTCCAGCACGTAAGGCGCGCCCTTGCGCAGGCCCACGCTGCCGACGGTCAGCACCTTCAAGGGCCCGGACCGCCGACGCAGAATGGGCGCCGTCGTCTGAACGCCATACGGCGTCACGACGCAGCGCTCAGGCTGACCGCCACAAGAAATGACCCCGTCCCGGACGAACTCGGAGCCGCACAGGATGACGTCGGCCGCCGCCCATTCCCCGCGCTCGCGCGCCGCATACTCCTCCGACAACCCATCGCGGATGCTGACCGGGCTCCAGCCGGGATGCAGGGCCTCCTCCTCGAGGGTGAGGCGGTCGAGGATCTTCTTCGGCGCGACGATCTGCTCGACCGCAGTCCGGAAGCCTCTCGCCTTCGCGCCGGTGAGCAGTTCCAGGCACTCGCCGCTGAACCCGTAAACGCCGCCATCCAATTGATGGCGGTCGAGCCTGCGGAGCACCTGGCGCGACAGGGCCTGGCCCGCCCGGATATGCGCCCGGGTCGCGGCCGTCGGATCTCCCGCAAGCGCACGCTGAAGGGCGAAGCGCATTCCGACGCCGTCGAAACTCGTGATGCGGCTTGCAGGCAGGTCGGCCGGTTGACGGCCAATCAGCCGCCGGGCGGCCCGGGGAAGAAAGCGTGGCGGCAGCGCCCCGAGAGCTCGAGGCCAGCCCCGCGCGGCGCAGATGTCCGTGTAGAAGTGTTCCAGCCGGCCAGCCGCGTGCAGGATCCGCGGCACCGCGTAGTGCATGCGGGCGCCAAGCTGCGAAACGATCATCGGCATGCTCATTGCCCCCCCGGGGACGACGCGATCGAGGTCGACAAGGCGGGGCCGGCGCCGGCGGCCGCGCAGGAGGCCACGGCCTCGCGCCAGGCCAGCAGAGCGATCCCAGCTTCATCGAGTGGCAGAGGTCTTCGACGATCGTGA
>NZ_JBJKEX010000230.1:0-4808 GCF_045505405.1 Hansschlegelia beijingensis
AGCGACCCGGCGCGCCGCGCAGCAGGTTCGCGATGTCGCCGGCGACCGCGCGGGCGTCGCGGGCGAGGTCCCGGTCGATGGGCGTCGGAAACACGATCAGGGTGGTGATCACGCCGATCCCGCAGCCGATCAGCACCTCGAAGATGCGGTCGAACGCCGTATCGAGCGTGTTCGCGTCGTTCGCGGTCGCGACCAGCAGGATCGCGGCCGTGATCGGAGCGATCCTCAGCATCGGCCGTCCGGCGGCCGCGAAGGCGAGCGCCGCCACCGTGACGGTGAGCGTGACGGAGGTTCCAACCAGCGAATGTGGGTGCAGGAACGCCGCCACGCCGCCCACGACAGACCCGACTACGGTGCCGACCGCCCGCTCCTGAGCGGCCGCGACCGTGCCGCCGAGGCTCGCCTGCACGACGATCAGCGCCGTGATCACGCTCCAGTAGCCCTGCGGCAGCTGCAGCAGCGTCGTGATCACGAACGCCGCGACCGACGCCGTCGCGACCTTGATGGCGAAGCGCATGTCCGCGGCGTACCGGTCGGGAAAGCGAACTTGCATGGCGGCCGCGCTTTCAGGGAGCCGGTTACCTGTGCCGCCGGGGCGTGTTTGACCACCCCCGGCCCGCAGTCGCCGGCGCAACGGGAAGATGCGCCCCGCAGTATTCTCTTGAAGCCGGTTTCGCGTTAAGGCTTGGCCCGAGAAGGTTGGCGAGAGCCGACCGCGGGAGTCGCCAGATCCGGCCTAATGACAGCCAGCCGCCCAAAACTGTTCGTCAAGTCCTACGGCTGTCAGATGAACGTCTACGACGCGGATCGCATGGCGGACGCGCTTGCGCCTGACGGCTATGTGGCGGCTGACGGCGTCGACGACGCCGACGTCATCGTGCTCAACACCTGCCACATCCGCGAGAAGGCCTCCGAGAAGGTCTATTCCGAGCTCGGACGCATCCGGAAGATGAAGGCCGAGACCGGGCGCTCTCCTCTGGTCGCGGTGGCCGGCTGCGTGGCGCAGGCCGAAGGCGCCGAGATCCTGCGCCGGGCCCCGGTGGTCGATCTGGTGGTCGGGCCGCAGAGCTATCAGCGCCTGCCGGAACTGCTGCGCGAGGCCAAGGCCGGCGCCCGCCCGGTCGACACTGAATTCGCGGTCGAGGACAAGTTCGAGCGGCTGGCGGCCCCGACCCCCAAGGCGATCCGCGGCCGCGGCGTGACGGCCTTCGTGACGGTGCAGGAAGGCTGCGACAAGTTCTGCACGTTCTGCGTCGTGCCCTATACGCGCGGCGCCGAGGCGTCGCGGCCGGTGTCTCAGATCGTCGCCGAGACGGAGCGCCTTGTCGCGGCAGGCGTCCGGGAGGTCACGCTGCTCGGGCAGAACGTCGACGCCTATCACGGCGAGGGGCCGGATGGCCGCGACTGGTCGCTCGCGCGGCTGCTCTATGAGCTCGCGGAAATTCCGGGGCTCGCCAGGCTTCGCTATACGACGAGCCATCCGCGCGACATGGCCGACGACCTGATCGCCGCCCACCGGGATCTCGGCAAGCTGATGCCCTATCTGCACCTGCCGGTGCAGTCCGGCTCCGACCGAATTCTGGCGGCGATGAACCGAAAGCACACCGCGGCGGACTATCTGCGGCTGGTCGAGCGCATCCGCGCGGCCCGTCCGGACCTCGCCCTGTCCGGCGATTTCATCGTCGGGTTTCCGGGAGAGACCGACGCTGATTTCGAGGCGACGCTCGCCATCGCCCGCGAGGCCGCCTATGCGAGCGCCTTCACGTTCAAATACAGTCCGCGCCCCGGCACCCCGGCGGCGGACCGTCCGGGGCAGGTCGACGAGAGCATCAAGACCGAGCGGCTGCTCCGCCTGCAGGCGCTGATCACTGAACAACAGGCCGCCTTCGCGCGTTCTCTCGTCGGTCGGCGCATCGACGTGCTGCTTGACCGGCCCGGCCGTCACCCCGGGCAGATCGCGGGTCGCTCGCCTTATCTTCAGCCTGTGCAGCTGGTCGCGCCGGGCGCCGAGGTGGGCGACGTCATTGAGGCGGTGGTCACCGATGTCGGCCCCAACAGCCTGTTCGCCGCGCCTGCGGGCGACGCGCGCGGATCTTCAGCCCTGCTCGCGGAGACCGCTATTTGAGCGCTGAGACCATCGTGCGCGGCTTCGACCCGCTGCGCGGACCCGCCTCCCGGCAAGCGCCCGGCGCCCGCGGCGCCGCGGCTCCGGGAGAAGTGGTCCTCGCGTTCGAGGACAACCGTCACGCATCGAGCCTGTTCGGCTCGCATGACCAGAACCTCGCATTCCTCGAACGCCGACTGGGCGTCGAGGCGACCGTGCGCGGAAACCACGTGGCGCTGCGTGGGCCGATCGAGGCCTGCCAGCAGGCCCGCAAGGTGCTCGAAAGCCTCTATGACCGCGTCCGGCGCGGCGAGAGCGTCGCGTTGGGAGACGTCGACGGCGCGATCCGGATGACCACCGCGCAAGGCCAGCTGTTTCCGTCCGACGGCGACGGGCCGCGTCCGGGTTTCACCCAGGTCTCGACCCGCAAGAAGACGATCGTCGCCCGCACCGGGGCGCAGGACGCCTATATGCGGGCGCTCGCCCGCCACGAGCTGGTGTTCGCCACCGGCCCCGCCGGCACCGGCAAGACCTACATCGCCGTCGCCTGGGCGGCGGCGTTGATCGAGCGCGGTGAGGCCGACCGCATCGTCCTCTCGCGCCCCGCGGTCGAGGCCGGCGAACGGCTGGGCTTCCTTCCCGGCGACATGAAGGAGAAGGTCGACCCCTATCTCCGTCCGCTTTACGATGCGCTCTACGACGTGATGCCGCCCGAGAAGGTCGAGCGAGGGATGGCTTCGGGCATGATCGAGATCGCGCCGCTCGCCTTCATGCGCGGCCGGACGCTCGCCAACGCCATCGTGCTGCTCGATGAGGCGCAGAACACGTCTTCGATGCAGATGAAGATGTTTCTGACCCGGCTCGGCGAGAACAGCCGCATGATCATCACCGGCGACCCGACCCAGATCGATCTTCCGTCCGGCCAGGTCTCTGGCCTCGCGGAGGCGATCGGCCTGCTCGAGGAGGTCGAGGGCGTCGGCGTCACCCGCTTCACGGCCGCCGACGTGGTCCGCCACGAACTCGTCGCCCGCATCGTTCGCGCCTACGAGGGCGCGCATCCGAGCCAGAACCCGTGACCCTCGAGCCATGAGCCCGGATCGACCTACCCCCGTCGCGCTCGAGATCGAGCGCGACAGCGACCTCTGGAGCGCCCTGCCGGAGGCGGAGGCGATCATCGCGAAGGCCGTGAGCGCGGCGTTCGCGGAAGCCGGCCTGCTCGCGCGTCCTGACGCCGAGCTCGCCGTTACGCTCGCGGACGACGAGCGGGTCCGCTCCCTCAACGCCGAGTGGCGGGCCAAGGATCGGCCGACCAACGTCCTGACCTTCCCGGCGGTCGAGCCGGACGAGACGGCGGAAGCGCCGATGCTCGGGGACGTCATCCTCGCCTTCGAGACCGTCGCGCGCGAGGCGCGCGAGGAGCAGAAGACGCTGGGCGATCACGTCGCGCACCTCACGATCCACGGCGTCCTGCATCTCTTTGGCTTCGACCATCTCGAGGATGACGAAGCCGACGCAATGGAGGCGATCGAGATCCGGGCCCTGGCCCGCATCGGAATCGCCGACCCTTATGCGGCCATCGCCGCACCCCCCCTCACGAACAGCTGAGCCGACCTTCCCGATGCCCCCTTCAGAACGCCATGCCCGCCCTGGCGCAGCGGTCCTCGCAACCGGCGAGGCGCGCGACAACTGGCTGGAACGGCTGCGGACCTTCGTCGGTTTCGGCGCGCATCCTACCGCCCGCGAGGACATAGCGGAGGCGCTCGAGGACGCGGCCGAGGACGCCTCGGTGAACGCCCAGGAGCGCACGCTGCTCCGCAACGTGCTGGCCCTGCGGGAGACCCGGGTCCACGACGTCATGGTGCATCGCGCCGACGTGGTCGCAGTCTCGGAAGACGTCACCTTCGGCCAGTTGCTGCTGACCTTCGCGGAGGGCGGCCATTCGCGGCTGCCGATTCACCAGGGCTCGCTCGATGAGCCGAAGGGCATGGTCCATGTGAAGGACGCGCTCGCGCTGTTCGCCCACAAGGTGCAGGGCGGCGAGTCCGTGCTCGACCCCGGCGGCGTCGATCTCAGCGCCCGCATCGCGGATCTCGACCTCGTCCGGCCGGTGATCTTTGCGCCGCCCTCGATGCATGTCTCGGACCTGCTGGCGCGGATGCAGTCGCTGCACATCCACCTTGCCCTCGTGATCGACGAATATGGCGGAGTCGACGGGCTCGTGACGATTGAGGATCTGGTCGAAACGATCGTCGGCGAGATCGAGGACGAGCACGACGAGTCCGTGGTGGCGAGCGTCCGGCCGGACGGTCAGGGCGGTTTCATCGCCGACGCCCGGGCGCCGCTCGATGAGGTCGCCGAAGCGGTCGGGCCGAGCTTCGACGTCGCCCCCTTCCGCGACGAGGTCGACACGATCGGCGGCCTCATCGTCACGCTCGCCGGCCGCGTTCCTGCGCCGGGCGACGTGGTGGAAGGTCCCGGCGGGCACCGGCTCGAGGTGCGGGACGCGGACCCCAGGCGCGTGATCGAGGTCCGCATCGACGGCCCGAGGCCCGAGCGCGACCTTGGCGAATCGGCTACGTCCGGAGACGCCGCTGACGCGGCCTGAGCCCTCAGCCGCGAAGCCCGCCGCATGACGCGCCGTTCCCCCGGGCTTTTCGCTCTCGCCAACTGGGTCACGCTCGCGCATGGCTGGCCGCGACGGCCC
>NZ_JBJKEX010000231.1:0-4808 GCF_045505405.1 Hansschlegelia beijingensis
GCCGCCCGGCGGCGGGCGGAGCGCGCCGTCTACCGCTTCGCCGGATGGAAGCTCGCGATGAAGACGCGCGTGCTCACCGGGCCGGACGGCGCGGCGACGCGGCTGACGGCGGGAGAGTTCAACCTGCTGGCCGCCTTCGTCCGCAATCCCCAGCATGTGCTGACGCGCGAGCAGCTGCTCGGGGCGAGCCGCGTGCATGACGAGGAGGTGTTCGATCGCAGCATCGACGTGCAGATCCTCCGGCTCCGGCGAAAGCTCGAAGTGGATCCGACGCAGCCGAAGCTGATCCGCACGGAGCGAGGGGTCGGATATGTCTTCGCCGTCGCCGTCGAAGTCGTCTAGGCGCGGCGGGGCTCTCGCGCGGGTCCTCGCACCGCTCGCCGGGGCGGCTCTCGTCGCCGGCGGCGTGTTCGCGATCGGCGGCTCAGGGGGCGGCCGCAGCTGGGGCGCCGGGCAGAGCTACGCGATCGCTCCGATCGTTCCGCTCGCCGCTGACCCTGCGAAAGCCGCGCTCGGGGGCATGCTCTTCGAGGACGAGCGGCTGTCCCATGACGATCAGACGTCGTGCGCCACGTGCCACGACCTGAAGAAGGGAGGCGTCGGCGCGAGCCCGGCCAAACCGCGGAACGGCGCAAAGAGCGCCTTCGACACGCTCAGCGTCTTCAACGCCGTCTTCAACTACCGCCTGAACTGGCTCGGCGAGTTCAGCAGCCTGGAAGAGGCGATCGACTCGGCGGTCGACGATCCCGGCGAGCTGGCCACCAGCTGGAACGACGTGCTGACGAAGCTGAGTGCGGATCCTCACTATGCGGAGAGGTTCCGGGCGCTCTACGGCGGCGGGTGGGACAAGGCGGCCGTGCTGGACGCTCTCGTCCAGTTCCAGCGCACCCTGGTCACGCCGGACAGCCGGTTCGACCGGTTCCTGCGGGATCAGGAAGGCGCGATCACGGCGGAGGAGGAGAGGGGCTTTCGCCTGTTCGAGGGTTTCGGCTGCATTGCCTGTCACCAGGGCCGCAATGTCGGGGGCAACCTCGTGCAGAAGTTCGGGGTGTTCGCGAAGCCGGCCGGCGACCGGAAGACGATGAAGCCGGCCGACCTTGGGCGCATCGCCATCACGGGGCTCGAACGGGACCGGTTCGTCTTCCGCGTTCCAAGCCTCCGCAACGTGGCCGTGACGGCGCCGTATCTGCATGACGGCAGCGTCGCCTCGCTCGAGGAGGTCGTCGCGATCATGGGGCGCACACAGCTCGGCCGCGAGCTCGCCACGTCGGACATCGACCTGATCGTGAAGTTCCTTCGGACCCTCACCGGGCGCTACCAGGGCGTGCCGCTCGACCAGGCCGGGGATGTCGGGGCCGCCAAGTGAAGCGCATCGGCGCGCCGGCGCTCGTCGGCGTCCTGCTGCTGGTGTCGGTCTACCTGGTGACGCGCGGGGCCTTTCCGGACGCGGCGCTGCATCAGCGCGTGCTGGGCGCCCTCATCGAAACCTTCCTCGATGACGCGGCCCTGCAGCGGGACGTGCTGCAGGCTCGCGCCGGCACGCTCGGCAACTACGACACGCTCAATGAACGCATCGCGGAGCTGCGGGAGGCCACCGCCGAGCTGAAGGTCGCGAGCTCGATCGCCTCGGGGGATGCCAAGGCCGGCATCGACGATGCGCTCGTCGAGCTCGACGACGCGGTCGCCGCCAAGGAGGATCTCGTCGAGCGCTTCAAGGGGGCGGTCGCGCTCACGCGGAATTCGGTGCGGATCTTCATCTACGCCGCCGAACGCCTCAACGACAGCAGCGCGGCCGCGGACGCGGGCTGGGCGGCCGCGATCTCACAGTCCGCGGTGGCGATCATGGCGTTTCTCGAGCGCCCCGAGATCGACAATCGCGACCGCGCCATCGCAGCGCTGAAGGGTCTCGACGCCGAGGCCCAGAAGCCCGGAGCGCCCGCCGAATTCAAGGAGCTCGCGCTCCACGGCAAGCTGCTGATCAACTACGTCCCGACGCTCGCCTTCCTCACCGACGAGATCCAGGGCGACGCCGTCAGGGATCGCGCGAAGACGCTCCGCTCTCGGTATCTCCAGGCCTACAACGAGGCCGAAACCCACGCGGCGAGGATCCAGGCGTTCCTCGTCCTGAGCGCGATCGGCCTCTGCCTTCTCAATTTCTTCCTGATCGTGCGCCTCGGCGTGGGCGCGCGGCGCCTGGAGCGGCGGGCGTCGCTGGAGCGCGCGGCCGCCACCATCTCGGGGCGCTTCATCGCGCTTCCCTGGCGCCAGACGGCGGACGCCGTGCGGTTCGCGCTGGAGCGCCTCGCCGAGCAGACCGGGGCTGACGAGATCGACCTGCTGGTCCTCGACGACGACCGGCAGATCGACGAGAAATACCACTGGCCGCCCTCGGGAGGCGGGCTCTCGGACGCCGAGACGGCCGCCGTGCTGTCGCTTTCGGAAGGCTCGCCGGGACCGCTGATCCATTCGGTGCGGGACGCGCAGGGCAAGTTCCTGCAGTCGCGGGCGGTCCTCAAGTTCCCGCTTCAGGGGCCGGGGCGCTCGGCCGGCTTCCTCGTGCTGAGGGCGCAGGACCCGAGCGCGCGTTTCGTCGACGAGGACCGCGCCCTGCTCGGGATGGTGGGGGACATCTTCCGCTCCGCGCTCGAACGGTCGCGCAACGAGAAGGAGCGCCACGCCCTTCAGACGCAGCTGTCCCGCGCCCAGCGGCTCGAGGCGCTCGGCACGCTCGCCGGCAGCGTCGCCCACGAGTTCAACAACATCCTCGGCGCCATAAGGGGCCACGCCGAGTTCGCGTCCGACACGCTCCGGCGGGACGGACCGACGCGTCGGCACATCGCGCAGATCCTCACGGCGAGCGCCCGGGCCCAGACCGTGATCGACCGGATTCTGGCTTTCGGCCGCAGGCGGCGCGAGCACAACCGTCCGTTCGACGCCAGCCAGGCGCTGGAGGAAGCGCTGACCCTGCTGCGGGCCTCGCTGCCGGAGGGCATCGAGTTCAAGACCCAGATCGCCCCCGACGTGATCCTCCACGGCGAGGTGACCGAGCTTCAGCAGATCGTGCTCAACCTCTGCACGAACGCGGCGCACGCGATGAACGGCGAGGGCGTCATCACGGTCGAGCTGTCCCGGGTGAAGCTCGACGGCGACCGCGCGCCGGCGCTGCGCCGCCTGCCGTCGGGCTGGTGCGCGCGCATCGCGGTGGCGGACCACGGCAGCGGGATCGCGCCGGGCATGCTGGACCGCATCTTCGAGCCGTTCTTCACGACGAAGAGGGTCGGCGTCGGCACCGGCCTCGGCCTGTCGACCGTGCAGGAGATCGTCGAGGCCTGGGGCGGCGGGCTGACGGTGTCGAGCGCGCTCGGCGCCGGCACGGTGATGCAGGTCTACCTGCCTGTCTCGCGCCAGACCGCCCTGAACAAGGACAAGGGCGCGGCGCGCGGGAGCGGGGAGACGGTCCTGATCGCCGAGCGCGACCGCCAGGCGCTCGAGCGCGACGAGGAGATCCTGGCGGCGCTCGGCTACGAACCCGTCGGCTTCACGGACGCCGGCCAGGCGCTCGCCGCGATCCGCGCAGAGCCGGACCGGTTCCAGATCGGCGTCATCGACGACCGTTTCGCGCGCGAAACCGGCGTCGACCTGCCCCGGCGCATCGCGGAGATCGGAGCGGGTTTCCCCCTCCTGCTCATCGCCCATTCCGAAGAGGAGGCGGACGCCGCCTATCTGAAGGAGGTCGGCGTCTCAGACGTCCTGCGGAGACCTCTCCGGCTGCGGGACATCGCCGACGCGCTCTCGCGGCGCAAAGCCAAGGCGTCTTCGGGCGGCTGAGTCCGGCGCGGCCGCAATCTGCGTTCAGCCTGCGGGTCATGGCCGCCGGCGCGGTTTCAGCCGTAGCCGAGAAACGGCGTGCGGAAACCAAACACAGTCCCGGCGACGGCACCCTCGGGGAGGCGGACGCGTCGCGCCCGCTTGCCACGCTAAGAGGGACCGCCAATGGTCGAAAGCTTCCGCACGCCGGAGACCTTCTCCAAGATCAGCCACACGCCGCCCGCTATCAAGGACACCGAGGCGCGCACGCTCTACAATCCCTTCTACTACGACCTCTCGGCCACGCAGCTCGCCATCGACCCTGAGTGGGCGGCGGCGCCCGGCATCACGCTGAACTGGCTACCATGCGCATACTGGTGGTGAGCTCCTCGAACTGGAGCCACGCGCCGCTCCGCGGTCTGCGCGGCGGCCAGGGCGCAACTCGCCAGCGTGAGAGCCAGACTTGCTGCGAGCGTCCTGATCATGATGGCCATGATGCTGTCTCCCTATGGCCGCGACGCCGGCGCGCGTGCGGCCGCGAGATCGCTGACGACCCGCAACCCGTTGGTCACGTAGGGGACGGCCGCGTCGTACTTGAAGCGCGCGGCGGACCGCACATAGCGGGAGTCGCTGTTGAAGCCGCCGCCCCGGAGCACGCGCTGTCCGCAGTCCGGAGTGGTCACCGCCCGCGCGTCCGACGGCGCGGAGCGGTAGTCCGGGGTCCAGCAATCCTCGACCCACTCGGCGGCGTTTCCCGCAGTGTCGTGGAGCCCGAAGCCGTTGGGCGGGAAGCTGCCCGTCGCCACGACCGCTCCTCGGGCGCCGCCGCAGTCCGCGCAGTTGGCGTGGTTCTCCCCGACCTCGTCGCCCCACCAGAACGAGCCGACGGCGCCGCCGCGCGCGGCGTATTCCCACTCGGCCTCGCTCGGCAGGCGGTAGGGCTGGCCGGCGGCGCCGGAGAGCCAGTCGGCGTAGCGGCGAGCCTGGTTCCAGCTGACGCC
>NZ_JBJKEX010000232.1:0-4764 GCF_045505405.1 Hansschlegelia beijingensis
GCGCGGCGGCCGGCGCGCCCAGCCGCGCCTGCGCGGCGAAGCGCGCGCCCGGGCCCGGATCGTCGTGCAGCACGAAGTCGATGTCGATCTCGCCCGCCTCGGGTCGCACCTGGCGCACCGTGTAGTAGCGGACAGCGGGCTTGCGCTCCTCGGGCGGCCAGACGATCTGCCCGTCCGCCCCGACCCGCGGCCACTCGGGCTCGGCGAGCCCCTCCGGCGGGAAATACATGCGGACGTGGAGGCCTTCGCGCGAATCGAAGCGCGCGAGATCCTCACCCGAGAAGGTCAGGCGGCGCATCTTCGGCGTGAGCTCGACCACCGATTTCAGCCGGAGCTCGCGGAAGTCCGCGATCCGGTCCGACGCCGCGACGTGGCCCCGCCATGCGATCGTCGGCTCGAAGCCCTCGCAGAACTCCACGACGTGATCGGCCACGAAAGCGCGCAGAAGTTCGAGAGAGCCCAGGTCCGGCGCCGTGATCTCCACCTTGAGAGCGGCCGGCGTGACCTCGATCACGCCGCTGCCGATTCCCAGATCGGCGACGGTGCGGCCGTCGCGGTTCTCGCAAACGACGTCATGCTCCTGCATGTGCTCGACCAGCAGCGACGCCACGCGGGGCGCATCCGGCAACGTCACTTCCGTGCGTGAGATCAGGGACGCCACTGGGTTCCTCCAGATCAGATCCGCGCCGGGGCGGAACAGAAGGCGTTCTAGTCCGGCCCGCGCGGTCTGCGCAAACTCTTCTTGCAGTTTTTTACTTGTTCTAATTCTGGATCGACTTGGACTGACGGTGCGCGCGAGCCGGCTTAGCGCGCCGCCGGGGCACTTCTCCGGGGGCTCCGGTGGCCCGGGCGGGCCGCGCGGCGCTCTGTCTGCGAGGCGCAAGCGGGGTTTTCCCCGCTGTTATCCCCGCGGGGCGGCGTGCGCCCGTCACGGCTTGAAACGGCTCGAAAAAGAGCGCCGCCGACGGCGTGATCCCCAGCTCGTAAACCTTCCATTCACCGGCTCCTGACACTATATCTGGTGTCGCAGAGCGGCAACACTCACGAGGGATAGACGGAAGGCCGGGATAACTCGAAATCGCGACTCGACCGTCCGGGAGACTCGATCTAGCTTTCGGACCTCGCCGCCGACGCCCCGCAAAGGCGCCTCGGCGGGCTGGGAATTACGAAAGAATCGTCGCGGGCAGGCGCCATCGCCATCCCGATTGCGCCTGCGCAGCCTTTGCGCCGGAACGGTCGTCTGCGTCCTGGCGATGAACAAGAGGCCGCCGGCCGACCGCCGGCCCGAACGCGCCCAAAGGGCCGGTTCGGCATCAGACCTGGAGCTTCGGACGCCATGCGCATCGAACGTCGCTACACCAAGGCCGGCCAGTCTCCTTACGCCGAAGTCCCGTTCCGCAAGGCGACCTCCGAGATCCGCAATCCGGACGGCTCGACCGTGTTCCGCGCGGCCGACATCGACGTGCCGGAGGCGTGGAGCCAGGTCGCCGTCGACATCCTGGCGCAGAAGTATTTCCGCAAGGCGGGCGTGCCGGCGAAGCTGAAGGCGGTCGAGGAGAACACCGTCCCGTCCTGGCTGTGGCGCTCCGTCGCCGACGAAGCCGCGCTCGCCGAGCTCCCCGAGGCCGAGCGCTACGGCCCCGAGCGCGACGCTCGGCAGGTGTTCGACCGGCTCGCCGGCACCTGGACCTACTGGGGCTGGACCCACGACTATTTCGACACCGAGGAGGACGCTCGCGCCTTCTTCGACGAGCTCGCCTTCATGCTCGCGACCCAGAAGGCCGCGCCGAACTCCCCGCAGTGGTTCAACACCGGCCTCTACTGGGCCTACGGGGTCGACGGGCCGAGCCAGGGCCACTTCTACGCCGACCACAAGACCGGCGAGGTTCGCCCCTCGGCCTCGTCCTATGAGCGGCCGCAGCCGCACGCCTGCTTCATCCAGGGCGTCTCGGACGACCTCGTTAACGAGGGCGGCATCATGGATCTGTGGGTGCGCGAGGCGCGCCTGTTCAAGTACGGCTCCGGCACCGGCTCGAACTTCTCCGGCCTGCGCGGCGAGGGCGAGCGGCTGTCGGGCGGCGGCAAGTCGTCGGGCCTGATGTCCTTCCTCAAGATCGGCGACCGCGCCGCAGGCGCGATCAAGTCCGGCGGCACCACGCGCCGCGCGGCCAAGATGGTGGTGGTCGACGCCGATCACCCCGACATCGAGTCCTACGTCTCCTGGAAGGTGAAGGAGGAGCAGAAGGTCGCCGCGCTCGTCACCGGCTCGCGGATCGTCAAGAAGCACGTCCGCGCCATCCTCAAGGCCTGCGTGAACTGCGAGGGTGAGGGCGACGACTGCTTCCTGCCGGAGAAGAACCCCGCGCTGAAGCGCGAGGTGAAGCTCGCCCGCAAGGCGCAGGTCTCCGACAACATGATCCGCCGCGTGATCCAGCTCGCCAAGCAGGGCGAGCAGGACATCGACCTCGAGACCTTCACCACCGACTGGGACGGCGAGGCCTACCTCACGGTCTCGGGCCAGAACTCGAACAACTCGGTGCGCGTCACCGACGACTTCCTGCGCGCCGTGGAGAATGACGGCGACTGGATCCTGACCGCCCGCACCACCGGCAAGCCGGTCAAGACCCTCAAGGCCCGCAAGCTGTGGGACCAGATCTCCTACGCCGCCTGGGCCTGCGCGGACCCGGGCGTGCAATTCCACACCACGGTGAACGACTGGCACACCTGCCCGGCCTCCGGGCCGATCCGGGCGTCCAATCCGTGCTCGGAATACATGTTCCTCGACGACACGGCGTGCAATCTCGCCTCGCTCAACCTGCTGCAGTTCCGCCGCGCGGATAAGTCGTTCGACGTCGAGTCCTACGCCCACGCCTGCCGGCTGTGGACGGTGGTGCTCGAGATCTCGGTGCTGATGGCGCAGTTCCCGTCGCGCCAGATCGCGGAGCTGTCCTGGCGCTACCGCACGCTCGGCCTCGGCTACGCCAATATCGGCGGCCTGCTGATGTCGTCCGGCATCGCCTATGACAGCCGCGAGGCCCGCGCGCTGTGCGGCGCGCTCTCCGCGCTGATGACCGGCGTCGCCTACGCCACCTCCGCCGAGATGGCGGGCGAGCTCGGCGCCTTCGAGGGCTTCGCGCCGAACCGCGAGCACATGCTGCGCGTCATCCGCAACCACGCCCGCGCCGCGCGCGGCGAGGCGCAGGCCTATGAGGGCCTGTCCACCCTCCCCGTCCCGCTCGACGTCGCCGCCTGCCCGGAAGCCTCGGTGGTCAAGGCCGCGCAGGACGCCTGGGAGCGCGCGCTCAAGCTCGGCGCCGCCCATGGCTTCCGCAACGCGCAGGTCTCGGTCGTCGCCCCGACGGGCACGATCGGCCTCGTGATGGACTGCGACACCACCGGCATCGAGCCCGACTTCGCGCTGGTGAAGTTCAAGAAGCTGGCCGGCGGCGGCTACTTCAAGATCATCAACCGCGCCGTCCCGGAGGCGCTGCGCGCGCTCGGCTACTCGGAAGCCGAGATCGCCGAGATCGAGGTCTACGCGGTCGGCCACGCCTCGATGCGCCAGGCCCCCGCCATCAACCCCGTGACGCTGCGCGCCAAGGGCTTTCCGGACGAGCTGATCGACACGCTGGAGGCGGCCTGCAAGTCGGCCTTCGACGTCAAGTTCATCTTCAACAAGTGGACGCTCGGCGAGGAGTTCCTGACCGGCGCCATGAAGGTGCCGGCCGAGAAGCTCGACGACCCGGCCTTCGACCTGCTCGCCCATCTCGGCTTCTCTAAGGCCGAGGTCGAGGCCGCCAACACGCATATCTGCGGGGCCATGACGGTCGAGGGCGCGCCGCACCTGAAGCCGGAGCACTACCCGGTGTTCGACTGCGCGAACCCGTGCGGCCGCACCGGCAAGCGCTTCCTCTCGGTCGAGAGCCACATCCGCATGATGGCGGCGGCGCAGCCCTTCATCTCGGGCGCGATCTCCAAGACCATCAACATGCCGAACGACGCGACCGTCGAGGATTGCGCCAAGGCCTATGAGCTCAGCTGGAAGCTCGCGCTCAAGGCGAACGCCCTCTACCGCGACGGATCCAAGCTCAGCCAGCCGCTGTCGGCGCAGCTGATCGCCGACGACGAGGAGGACGCCGACGAGGCGGTCGAGGCGCTGGTCGCCCAGCCGCAGGCGGCGCGCACCGCCCAGGTCATCGAGAAGATCGTCGAGCGCGTGCAGATCGTGCGCGAGCGCGAGAAGCTGCCGGGCCGCCGCAAGGGCTACGCCCAGAAGGCGATCGTGGGCGGACACAAGGTGTACCTGCACACCGGCGAATATGACGACGGCCGCCTCGGCGAGATCTTCATCGACATGCACAAGGAAGGCGCGGCCTTCCGCTCCGTGATGAACAACTTCGCGATCGCGGTCTCGCTCGGCCTGCAGTACGGCGTGCCGCTCGAGGAGTATGTGGAGGCCTTCACCTTCACCCGCTTCGAGCCGGCCGGCTTCGTGCAGGGCAACGACACGATCAAGAACGCGACGTCGATCCTCGACTACGTGTTCCGCGAACTCGCGGTGTCCTACCTGTCGCGCTACGACCTCGCCCATGTCGACCCGTCGGAGATCACTCCGGACTCGATCGGCAGCGGCGTCAGCCAGGACAAGGCCCCGACGCCCGCCCCCGTCTCCAAGGGTCTCCTGCGCGGACGGCAACTGACGGCGGTGGTGACCCCCGCCCCGTCGGGCGAGCCGCGCGGCTCGGCCGCGGCGTCCAACGTCAC
>NZ_JBJKEX010000233.1:0-4737 GCF_045505405.1 Hansschlegelia beijingensis
GCCGCCGTCGGGCGGCCGGGGCCGGCGGGCCTTCGTGGTCGTCCCGGTCGTGGCGTTCATGGCGCTCGCGGCGCTGCTCTACGTGCGCCTCTACAGCGGCGATCCTTCGGCGCTTCCGTCCGCGCTGATCGGTCGGCCTGCGCCCGACCTCACGCTCCCGGCGCTCGAAGGGCTGAAGGGCGACGACGGCGCCGTTCCGGGCTTCTCGCGGGCCGACCTCGCGACCGGCGAGGTGACGGTCGTCAACGTGTTCGCGTCCTGGTGCGCGCCCTGCCGCGAGGAGCACCCGTCGCTGCTCAGGCTCAGGGAGAGCGGCGTGCGGTTGTTCGGCCTGAACTACAAGGACGCCCCCGAGAACGCCCGGCGCTTCCTCGGCGGCCTCGGCAATCCGTACCAGAAGGTCGGCGTCGATCCGGGCGGGCGGGCCGCGATCGAGTGGGGCGTCTACGGCGTGCCGGAGACCTTCGTGGTCGACGGCGAGGGGCGCATCGCCTTCAAGTTCGTCGGGCCGCTGACCGACGAGTCCGTCGAGAAGACGCTGCGGCCGCAGATCGAGAAGGCCAGGGCGGCGAACCAGAAGCCCGCCGCCTCGTCCTGAGCCGTTCGGCTATTCGTCGACGATCTCGGTCTTCTCGATCGCGATGCCGAAGCCCGCGATGCCGACATACTGCCGCTCATGGCCGGCGAGCAGCGAGATCTTGCGGACGCCGAGGTCGCGCAGGATCTGCGCGCCGACCCCGATCTCGCGCCAGCGCTGGCGGCGCTGGCGGGCCGACATATGGCGCTCGGCGGCCGGATCGTTGGACTCCTGCTCCCCTGCGCCGTTCTGGCCGTCGCGCGGCGTGCGCAGCACGGCCGGGTCGCGGATCAGGATGAACACGCCGCGGCCGGTGTCGCTGAAGCGCGCGAGCGCATTGTCGAGCCAGCCCTTCGAGGTCGCCGCGCCGCGCAGCAGATCGGTCAGGAGATGCTCGCGATGGATGCGGCAGGGCACCGCCCCGTCGCCGCTGACGTCTCCGACCGAGATCGCGAGATGCTGCGTCTGCTCGAAGGGCGTGTCGTAGACCGTGATCACGGCGTCGCGGCCGCCGATCGGGCGCTCGAACCGGTCGACCCGGCGCACGAAGGTCTCCCGACGGGACCGGTGATCGATAAGATCCTCGATCGAGACGATCTTCAGCCCGTGCTCGCGCGCGAACGCGATCAGCTCCGGCAGCCGCTTCACGGTGCCGTCGTCGTTGACGACCTCCGCCAGCACGCCCACCGGCGGAAGGCCCGCGAGCGCCGCGAGATCGGTCGCGGCTTCGGTGTGGCCGGAGCGGGTCAGAACGCCGCCCTCTCGGGCGATCAGCGGGAAGACGTGGCCGGGCCGCAGGAAGTCGGTCGCGATCGCGTTGTCCGAGCCGAGCGCGCGCACGGTGTTGGCGCGCTCTTCGGCGGAGATGCCGGTCGTCAGCCCGATCTTGTAGTCGACCGAGACCGTGAAGGCGGTCCGCATCGGGTCGAGATTGGTCGCGACCATCGGGGCGAGGTTCAGCGCCTCGGCGCGCTCGGCCGTCAGCGGCGCGCAGATGATGCCGCTGGTGTGCCGGATCATGAAGGCCAGCGTCTCCGGCGTCGCCTTGGCGGCCGCCATGATGAGGTCGCCCTCGTTCTCGCGATCGGTGTCATCCACCACCACGACCAGTTCGCCTGCGGCGATCGCGGCGATCGCCTGGTCCATGCTGTCGAGTTCCAATGCGGCTCCGATCGATCGCTGCGGCTGAAAGCCTGTCGGCGCGTCGAATGCACCCGCGGCCTTGCGCGGGTCAAGCGGCGGGATCGCAGGGCTGTCAGAAGCTTCCGGAGACGCAGGCCTCGAGCCCGCGCCTGAGCGTGGCGCCGTCGAACGGCTTGGTGACGACCGCCACCGGCCCGGTCGCCGCGAGCAGCGGCGGCGCCTGGAAATCGTCGCGCCCGGTCGCGAACAGGATCGGCAGCCGGGGCCTGAGGCCGCGGCTCCATTCGGCCAGGGCCTCGCCGTCCATGTCCGGCAGGCCGAGGTCGGTGAGCATCAGGTCGATGCCGGCGTCGTTCGCGAGCGCCGCCTTGGCGGCGGCGGCGTTATGGGCCTGCGTGACCGTGTGGCCGAAGCTCTCGAGCAGGTCCGCGACGCCCATCGCGATGAGCGGCTCGTCCTCGACCAGCAGGACGCGGAGCGGGGCCGCCTTCCGCGGGGCCGGCGCCGTCCGGTCGTCGAGCAGCTGGCGCAGCTTCAGGGCCAGCGCCTCCTTGCGATACGGCTTCTCGATCAGGTGCACGTCGGCGTCCACGCGGCCCTGGTGGACGATGGCGTTCTCCGCATAGCCCGACATGAACAGCACTTTGAGCTCGGGGCGGCGCAGCCGGGCGAGGCGTGCGAGTTCGGGCGGCTTGGGCGAACCGGGCATCACGACGTCCGAAAGCAGCAGGTCGAATGGCTGCCGGCTGTCGATCAGCGGCGCCGCCTCGGCCGTGGAGGCCGCCGCGACGACCTCATAGCCGAGCGCCGCGAGCAGGTCCGCGACCGCCGTCCTGACGCCGTCGTCGTCCTCCAGCAGCAGGATCCTCTCGCCGCGTCCGCGCAGATCGGCGCCGATCACGCTGTCCGCCTCTTCCGGCGGCGCGGCTTCGCTGCGCGGCAAAGTGAGGCGCACGACGGTGCCCTTCCCGGGTTCGCTCTCGATCTCGACGGCGCCGTGGGACTGCTCGATGAAACCCTGCACCTGGGGCAGGCCCAGACCGGTGCCGCGCCCTTCCGGCTTGGTCGAGAAGAAGGGCTCGAACACGCGGGCCAGCACCGCGGGCGTCATGCCCGCGCCGGCGTCCGCGACCGCGATCTCGATCCGCTCCGCCGCGCCCGCGGCGGCCGGAAGGTTCCTGACCGAGATCGTCAGCTTGCCGCCGTCGGGCATCGCGTCGCGGCCGTTGATCGCGAGGTTCAGCACCGCGTTCTCGAGCTGGATCGGATCGACCAGCGCCGCCCACGGCTCCGGATCGCAGGTGATCTCGATCTCGACCTGCTCGCCGAGCGTGCGGTCGAGCAGGTCGGTCATGGACGCCACCAGCCCGCCATCGCAAGACAACTAGGTCGCGACGCCGCAAAAGCCCGGCCTCAGCCGAATGGCCGATGCCGAGGCGCGATTTGCGCAACCTATCGTGTTTGCGCGCCCCTGGCGGCTGGTGTAACGCTCCGAGGTTGAATTCTGAGGACGCCGTTCCGCCTGTGCCCCTGCCGACAGCAAAGCCGGCGCTCGACTCGGTCCGTACGCCGGCCGACCTCCGGCGCCTCCCCGAAGACCGTCTCCGCCAGCTGGCGGACGAGCTCCGCCAGGAGACCATCGAGGCCGTCTCGGTCACCGGCGGCCATCTCGGCGCCGGCCTCGGCGTGGTCGAGCTCACGGTCGCGCTGCACTACGTGTTCGACACGCCCGACGACCGGCTGATCTGGGACGTCGGCCACCAGTGCTACCCGCACAAGATCCTGACCGACCGGCGCGACCGGATCCGCACGCTGCGCCGCGGCGGCGGGCTGTCCGGCTTCACCAATCGGGCTGAGAGCGATTACGACCCGTTCGGCGCCGGCCACTCCTCGACCTCGATCTCCGCCGGCCTCGGCATGGCGGTCGCCCGCGATCTCCAGGGCGGCGACAATCACGTCGTCTGCGTGATCGGCGACGGGGCGATGTCGGCCGGCATGGCCTATGAGGCGATGAACAACGCCGGCGCGCTCGGCTCGCGGCTGATCGTCATCCTGAACGACAACGACATGTCGATCGCGCCGCCGACCGGCGCGATGTCGGCCTATCTGGCGCGCCTCGCCTCGAGCCGCACCTATCTGTCGCTGCGCGACATCGGCCGGGGCCTGGTGAGGAAGCTGCCCAAATTCGTCGAGCGCGGCGCGGCCAAGGCCGAGGAATACGCACGCGGGCTCGCCATGGGCGGCACGCTGTTCGAGGAGCTCGGCTTCTACTATGTCGGCCCGATCGACGGGCACAATCTCGACCACCTGCTGCCGGTGCTCAAGAACGTGCGGGACGCCGGCCACGGGCCGATCCTGGTCCACGTCGTGACCCAGAAGGGCAAGGGCTACGGGCCGGCCGAGGAATCCGACGACAAGTATCACGGCGTCTCGGCCTTCGACGTGGTGTCGGGCGCGCAGGCCAAGCCCAAGGCCAACGCCCCGACCTACACCAGGGTGTTCGCCGAGGCCCTGATCCGCGAGGCCGAGGCCGACGAGCGCGTGGTGGCCGTCACCGCCGCGATGCCGGGCGGCACCGGGCTCGACCTGTTCGGGCGCGCCTTCCCGGCCCGCACCTTCGACGTCGGCATCGCCGAGCAGCACGCCGTGACCTTCGCGGCGGGGCTTGCGACCGAGGGCCTGAAGCCGTTCTGCGCGATCTACTCGACCTTCCTGCAGCGGGCCTACGACCAGGTGGTGCACGACGTCGCCATCCAGCGGCTGCCCGTCCGCTTCGCGCTCGACCGGGCCGGCCTGGTGGGCGCCGACGGCGCCACCCATGCGGGCGCGTATGACCTCGCCTATCTGGGCTGCCTGCCGGACTTCGTCCTGATGGCGCCGGCAGACGAGGCGGAGCTCGTCCACATGGTGGCGACCGCGGCGGCCTATGACGAGGGCCCGTCCGCCTTCCGCTATCCGCGCGGCGAGGGCGTCGGCGTCGAGCTGCCCGCGCGCGGCGAGGTCCTGCCGATCGGACG
>NZ_JBJKEX010000234.1:0-4711 GCF_045505405.1 Hansschlegelia beijingensis
GGATCGCGCCTCATCACACCAGCCCGCCGATCGATCCGGAGGAGTTCGCGGCATTCTGCGGCGATATGGTCCGCCGGTACGCAGCCGGCGGAACGACCGCCGAGGCTGAAGCGCCCGTGAGCGACCTCCGCGACCAGTGGCATACGATGACCCGCACGGGCAGAAGCCCGCGTCTCGCCAGCCACCTCCCCGAGCCCTTCCTCGAAATATCGCCGCGGGACGCGCTTCGAGCCGGACTGACCGATGGCGGCTTCGCGCGCGTGTCGAGCGACCACGGCGAGGCGGTGCTGCGCGTGCGGTTCGACCCGACCGCGCGCGACGGCGCCGTCTTCGCCCCGATCCACTGGACGGGCGAGACCTCATCCGGCGCGCGGATCGCCGCCCTGGTCCACGCCGCGACTGACCCGCTCTCCGGCCAGCCCGACGCCAAGGCGACCGCCGTGGTGGCCGCGCCGGTCGTCTTCGCCCGACAGGGCTTTGCGCTGACCGGCGGCGCGCTCGGCGTTCTGGATGAAGGCGCCTGGTGGGCTCGCGCGGCGGCGCCTCACGGCGTCAGCCTGCTCTTCGCCACCAACGCCGCCGTCACGCTCGAAGACGTGTTCCCGGATCTCCGGCGGAGCGACGAGATTGTCGACTTCGTCGACGCCGCCCGCGGGACCTATCGGGCGGGGGCGTTTCGCGAGGGGCTGCTGCGGGCGGCCTTGTTCGTGGGACCTGGATCGCAGGCGGGCGCGTGGAGCTTCCTTCGGGGAAAGCTCGGGACCAGGCTGACCGAAGGGGAGATCCGGGGCCTGCTTCTGGCCGGCCGCGCCCGCGGCGGCGCGGACTGCGGCCCGCTGGTCTGCGCCTGCCACGGCGTCTCCCGCGGGGCGATCGAGGACGCGCTGCGCGCCGGCGCGAACGACCCCGCCGCCGTTGGAAGCATGACCAGGGCCGGAACGAACTGCGGCTCCTGCCTTCCGGAGATCCGCCGGATGGTCGCCGCGACGCCGATCAGAACAAGCGTCCCGGCGTAAGCTCCTTCGCCTGACAGCTCAGGCCGGGAAGGCGAGCACGATCCGGGTGCCGCGGTGGGCGGAATCCCGCTCGACACGGGACTGGATCGTCGCGGCCATCGTGCGGACGATCTTCTGGCCGAGCCCGGTGCCCTTCGGCGCGGCGTCCTCGGCCATGCCGACGCCGTCATCCTCGACGCTGAGCGCCAGGATCGCGCCCGCACGCGCGAGCCTCACGCGCACCTCGCCTTCGACGCCCTTCGGATAGGCGTATTTGAACGCGTTGGTGACGAGCTCCGTCACGATCACGCCGAGCGAGACCGCGCGGTCCGTGGCCATCTTCATCGGCTCCACCGCAAGCGCGATGCGGTGCGGCCGGTCGCTGGTGCGCAGCGAGCTCTCGAGCTCTTCCGCGAGCCCCGTCAGATACTCGTCCATGTCGACCGAGCGGACGTCGTGCGAGGTGTAGAGGCGGCGATGAATCTGCGCGATCGCGAGGATCCGCGCCTCGGTCTCGCGCATCATGTCGCGCGCCGGCCCGTCCGGCAGCGAAGAGGACTGCAGATGCACGAAGGCCGAGACGAGCTGCAGGCTGTTGCCGACGCGGTGGTTGACCTCGCGCAGCAGCGTCTCGGCGCGGTCGCGCGCCTCGACCATGGCGCGCTCGGCGGCTTCCTTCTGCCGCCGCACCTCGACCTGCTCGATGGCCTGCGTGATCGCGGCGCGCAGCAAGGCCAGGAATTCGCCAGCCACGTCCTTGATGACGTAGTCGGAAGCCCCGGCCTTGAGGGCCGCGACCGCGACGCGGCCGTCGTCCGTGCCGGTGACGTAGATCACGGGCGGCCGCTCGGGCAGCGCCTTGATCGCCGGAAGCAGATCGAGGCCGGTCTCGCCGGCCAGGAAATGGTCGAGCGCGACGACGTCGAAACGCTCCTCGCCCAGCAGGCGCAGCCCCTCGCCGCAGGTCGCGACCGCCGTCACGGCGTAGCCGGCCCGCGCCAGATCCCGCGAGACGAGACGACGCAGCGCCTCGTCGTCCTCGATGTAGAGGATCTTGCGCGCGACCTCGGACGGGCCTTCGCTCATGCGTCGGGGACCTGCATCACCGACAGGAACAGGCCGAGCTGGCGGATCGCGGTGGCGAAGGTGTCGTAGTCGACCGGCTTGGTGATGTAGACGTTGCAGCCGAGATCGTAGCAGCGCTGGATCTCGACCTTGTCGTCGGTGGTGGTCAGCACGATCACCGGCGCGCGCTTCAGCCGGTCGTGGTGCTTGAGGATCGTCAGGATGTCGATCCCGGTCATGTCCGGCAGGTTCAGGTCGAGCAGGATCAGCAGCGGGCCGTTCGCGGTGGTCTCGGCGGACTGCAGGAACTGCAGCGCGGACGTGCCGTCGGCGAAGTGGCGGATCTCATTGTTGACGCCCGCGCGGCGGACGTTCTTCTCGATCAGGCGTGCGTGTCCCTGATCGTCCTCGATCATGACGATCACGACCGGACGTTGGTTGCTGGTGTTCATGCTGCGGCCTGCGTCTCGGTTTGCGGCCGCAGAACGGCCGGGAAGGTCAGATGGAAGGTCGAGCCCTTGCCGGGCTCGGAAATCAGGCTGATCGTGCCCCCCAGCCTGCGCACGCTGGCGCGCACGAAGGCGAGGCCCAGGCCTTCCCCGGGCTTGTCCTGCGCGCCGGCGCGGCGGAAGAGCTCGAACACGCGTTCATGGTCCTTGGCGTCGATGCCGCGTCCATTGTCCTCGATCGTGTACTCGACCTGCGGGCCGACCCGCCGCCCCCGGATCTCGATCCGGCCGGGCCGCGCCGGGTCGAGATACTTCACGGCGTTCTCTATCAGGTTTTGGAAGATCTGCTCCAACGACAGCCGGTCGGTGACGAGCGCGGGCATTGCGGGGTCGACGACGATCTCGGCGCCCACGGCGGCCGTCTGCTGATGCAGCGTCGCGGCGATCGCGTTCGCCATGTCGGTGACCGAGACGCTCTCCGGCGTCACCACGCGCCGGCCCTCGCGCGACAGCCGCAGGATGGCGTTGATCAGCCGATCCATCTTGGCGGTCGAGGTGCGGATGAAGCTGATCGCCTCCGGCAGGTCGACCTCGACGGCCTCGCGGGCCTCTGGCCGGATCTTGTCCGGCACGCTTTCGGTCAGTTCGTCCAGCTGCTCCTTCAGCACGCCGCGCGCGGCGTCCAGTTCGCTCGTGAAGCCCATCACGTTGACCAGCGGCGCCCGCAGGTCGTGGCTGACGATATAGGCGAAGCGCTGGATCTCTCCATTCGCCGCGACCAGCTCGGACGTGCGCTCCGCCACCGCCGCCTCGAGGCGGTGATTGGCCTGCGCCAGCTCCTGTTGCGCGGCCGCGAGCACCCGAGTCTGCCGCCGGACCAGCAGCTGGGCCACGAAGGCGACCGCAGCCGCGATGACCAGGCCGAGCACGACGACGGCGAGCAGCCCGTTCGAGAGACGCGCGGCGTCCTCGGTGCGTTCGGCCAGGGTGGCGTCCTCACGCGCGGTCATCCGGCTGACCAGCTGCCGTATCTGCACCATGGCCTCGCGTCCGCGGTCGGACAGCACGATGGCCTGCGCCTCCGCGCGGCGCCCGCTCGTGCTGAGGCCGACCGTCTCCGCAAGTTCGGCGAACTTGTCCCGGACCGTCGCCCGGACCGTCTCGAAATCCTGACGCTGCGGCCCGTCCGGTCCGATCAGCTCGCCGAGGCGGCGGAAGTGGTCGTCGATCTTCTCCAGGGAGCTGCGGTAGGGCCTCAGGTAGCGGTCTTCGCCCGTCAGCAGGTAGCCGCGCTGTCCCGTCTCGGCGTCCTGCGCGAGACTGAGCGTGCGGACGATCTCGTTCTTGGTCTCGAGCGTGGTCGCGACCTGACGGTTGAAGTCGTCGGATTTGCTGACGAGCCACACCGTCGCGCCGCCGACAGCGACCAGCGCGACGAAGCCGACGATGAGCATCAGGATTTCGTTACGGACGGCGGAGTCCCGCCCAAGCGAGCGCGTCATCGCGCCGTCCCGCCTGCGGCGCGGCGCATTTCCAGGATTTCTGACACTCCGGCTATCAACGCGGCCGCCTTGTTGTTTTGCCGGTAGTCACATGCCGCCTAACGGGGGCGCCGTCCAGCCCTAAATCCGCGCCCCTGAGGGCGACGCCGGTCAATCGGCGATGCGGAGACCGGACGCGGCCTGCCTGTCGAGCGCGCGGCGGCGCAGATCGACCTGCCGCCAGTTGAACGTCATCCGCACGCGGCCGCCCGGCAGCCGCTTCACGCCCGCGATCCTGCGCGGCCCAGCGGCGAACCCGAAGGTCGCGACCGGGACGGTCCCGGTCACCTTGAAGCCGCGCTCGGCGAGCAGCGCCCGCACCCTGACGCAATAGTCGACGGAGCGTTGCGAGTAGCGTGTCTCGCCGTGGCCCGCCCGGTACTTCATGACGGTGGCGCAGATGTCCTGGCCGGTCTTGCGCCAGGCCTGGCTGAGATAACGGACGCCGTAGCGCACGTTCACCGCGGGATCGAACAACGTCGGCAAGGGGCCCTGGAAACCGAGCATCCGGGCGGTCGAGGGCAGCACCTGCATCAGCCCGACCTCGCCCACGGCGCCGACGGCGTTGGGGTCGAAGCCGCTCTCGACCTCGGCGACCGCCTCGGCGACCTCGGGGGGCAGCGCGTTCGCCACGGCCTGCTCCCGGACCATCTTGCGCAGC
>NZ_JBJKEX010000235.1:0-4616 GCF_045505405.1 Hansschlegelia beijingensis
CGCAGAGCTTGTGGCCGCAGGAATCGTTGCTAGGGTACTAAGTACGCTTAGTATATCGGTTTGCGCCGATGACTGCTGACGTTGCCGATCCTGAGGAGAAAAAATCGTGCCAGAAGACAGCAACATCCAGATTCCCGGCGTCCCCGCCAGCGAACCTGCCAGCCTCCAGGAACCTACCACCCCACGCGAGCCGCTGCCTCCGAAGCCGGACCAGCAGGCCCCTGAGGCTGTGTCGCCGACGGGAAGCCCCACCGGCGCGCCGGCTACTGCCCGTGCCCAGTCCGGCCAGTACCTGACCACCGCGCAGGGGCTTCGCCTTGGCGATACGGACCACTCGCTGAAGGCAGGTTCCCGCGGACCCATCCTGCTGCAGGACCATCACCTGCGCGAAAAGATCACCCACTTTGACCATGAGCGCATTCCCGAGCGTGTGGTTCACGCCCGCGGGGCGGGAGCCCACGGTGTGTTCCGCTCCTACGGGACCGCGTCCAACATCACCCGTGCGGGCTTCCTGGCCAAGGACGTGGAGACGCCCGTCTTTGTCCGTTTCTCAACCGTGCTCGGCTCCCGCGGCTCCGCGGACACGGTTTTTTTTTCGTATTTCTGAAGCTCGCGCAGGGAGCGGACCAGGCTCGCGAGCGTCCGGGCGTGGACCGCCGCCTCGCTGGCCGGAAGCCCGTCCTGCCCGCCGAAAACCGCCTCGACGGCGCTGATCTGCTTGTCCACTTCACAGCGGATGCGGCTTACGGCGCGAGCGCGTTCGACGCTGCGACGCCGCCATTCCCCGCGCGCCGCGAGCCGGCCGAGCGATGTCCGCGACAGGCCGACCCGAACGGCGATCTCGACCTGGCTCAGCTCGCTCTCCTCGTAAAGCCGCCGGGCTTCGGCGACCATCTTCTCGGTGATGCGCGACGCCGGCGCCGGTCGCCCGGCCGACGCCGCGCCTTCGCCGGCGGGGACCGCCGGGCCGTTCTGGACGCGATTTCGGAGCATGGCTGAACCCTACCCGAGGAGCGTCACGCTGTCAATGACTATTTTCCTATATCGGGCAAAAACGAAGGCGCCGGCCGCCTTCACCGGCGGCCGGCGCCTCCGGGGCGGTCTGTCACCTGCCGGTGGTCGGGGTCTCGCTGTGGCCGCGCAGGTCCTTGACGGGGGCGTCGGCGGTCCCGGCCGAGGTCGGCGTGTCCTTCATCCGGCTCTGCGAGCCCGCCGAGCCCTTCATCGACTTCTTCTGGTGCTTGGCCGTCTTCTTGTGCTTGGCGGACGTCCCCATGTGGTCGCTGCTCATGGACCCGCCTGGACCCTGCTCCATGGCCGAGTTCGCGCCCATGCCGGACGCGTCGCTCCCGGTCGCGGCCTGGGCCATGGCGAGCGTCGGAGCGGCTGCGAGAGCGAGCGCGGCGACGCCGGCGGCGATTGTGTTGCGAGTGATCATGATTCCTCCGCTATGTCTTCGACTGGGGGGCGGCAGGTCACACGGCTTCGGATCAGGCTTACGTGCGCCGCCAGACAGCGGCCGCAGAAGCGCAGCCGCAATCCGGATACGGGCCGTGTCGAGGGATATGTTTCGCGGAAAGGCCAGAATTGTTTTCGGCGTTGCATGGAACATTTCCGGTCGCGGCGCCGATATGCACGACGACCCGCGGCCTGAGCCCGAACGCTCGCCTGCGTGCGCGCGGCGCAGTGAGCCTGGGGGCCGCTGCGTGAAAGCCGATGCCGAACGGATTTGAGAAGGAGGCGCTGATGATGCGCGGGATTCTGGTCGCCTCGGCGCTGCTGCTCGCGGCGTCCGCCGCCGCCGCCCCGGCCCCGGTCGGCGTCTGGAGCATGCCGAAGGACAAGGCGACGATCCGGATCTCGACGTGCGGCGACGCGCTGTGCGCGACTCTCATCGGCCTGAGGAAGCCCAACGACAAGAACGGCCGGCCCAAGGTGGACAAGCACAACCCCAACCCCGCCCTTCGCA
Source organism: Hansschlegelia beijingensis (assembly GCF_045505405.1). GTDB lineage: Bacteria > Pseudomonadota > Alphaproteobacteria > Rhizobiales > Methylopilaceae > Methylopila > Methylopila beijingensis_A. Next base: position 1,970 of record NZ_JBJKEX010000235.1, read on the forward strand.
ATCGTCCCGTGATCGGTCTCTCGCTGCTCACCGACATGAGGCGGGAGGGGAACGGATGGGCGGGCCGGTTCTACAATCCGGACGACGGCCGGAGCTATGCAGGCACGATCATGGCTGATGGAAGCAGCCGGCTGAAGCTGCGCGGCTGCGTGATCGGCGGCCTTCTGTGCAAGACCCAGGTGCTGCGGCGCGTCGACTGACCCCGGGTCAGGTCGCGCGCGAGGTATGTTAGTCGGGACCCCGACACACGAATCGAGGGTCCCTGTTCATGCGTCGCCTTGCCTGCGCGCTCGCGCTTCTGCTCAACTCCGCTCCCTGTTCGGCCGTCGACGCCGGGCTCGCCGCAAGCCTCCGGCGGCTCGAGCCCGAGACGCGCTTCCATCAGCTTTGCGACATCGAGACGATGCGGCGCATCCAGCAGGAAGGCGGCGCGCTGCGGCCGGACCGGATGGTGATGGACGCGATCCGCCCCGCCACGGCGGCCGGCGACACCCTGTCGGGGAGCGGCGCGGCCATCCGCAGCGGCGGCGAATGGTATCGGCTCACCTTCAGCTGTCGCGCGACCGGCGACCGCATGCGCGTGCTCGCGCTGACCTACCGCGTCGGCGCGGCGATCCCCCCGAAGGACTGGGAGCGTTACGGGCTCTGGCGATGACGCGGGAGTACGCTCCCCCGCGTCGCCGCCGGATCACAGCCGGCCGGTGAGCGCCAGGATGATGATGATGATCAGGATGATGCCGAGAATGCCGCTCGGGCCGTATCCGAAACCCGACGAGTAGGGCCAGGTCGGCAGCGCGCCGATGACGAGCAGAACGAGAATGATGATCAGGATCGTCGACATGAATTGGCTCCGAATCTAACCGCTCGTCACGGCGTCGAACGACGCCCCTACAAATCAGCAAACTTCTGAAGCCGGATAAGGGTTCCGAACGCGCGCTCGATGCATGGCGACGCGAAATAAAGCGGTCGGCGAGGAACCTGAACCCGCTCGCCGCGAGTTAGCCTGAGCCGGCATGACGGCGGCGGAGGATGGACTGGCATGGCAGGCGGGTTGCAGACGAAGGTGAGCTTCGCCCCGCCTGATTCAGCGAGCGACGGTTGCTCCAGGCTGGTCGCGGGCCTCCATGCCCGCAACTGCCCCCTCGGCGCCTCGAACCGTTGGCCGGTCGCGCTCCGGAACGTCCTCGCGGCGATCCTGCCGGCGCGGGTCCAGATCGTGCTGTTCTGGGGCCCGGACTTCGTCGCCCTGTACAACGACGCCTACGCGCCCACCATCGGCGACAAGCATCCGCGGGCGTTCGGCCGCCCGGCGATCGAGAACTGGGGCGAGCTCTGGGACGATCTGGAGCCGCTGCTGCGCCGGGTCCGCGACGGCCGCGGGACGGTGTTCGCGCACGACCGCCCCTTCTACATCGAGCGTCACGGCTTCGGCGAAGAGGTGTTCTTCGACATCTCCTACTCGCCCCTGTTCGACGATGAGGGCGCCGTCGAGGGCGTGCTGTGCATCGTCAACGAGACGACCGATCGTATCCAGGCGCAGCGCAAGGCGATCGCCGACCGCGAGCGTCTGGCGGAGATGTTCAAGCAGGCGCCGGGCTTCATGGCCGTGCTGGACGGGCCTGACCACATCTTCACGCTGACCAACGCCGCCTATCAGAGGCTGATCGGCGGCCGCAAGGTTCTTGGAAAGCCCGTGCGGAACGCGCTTCCGGAGCTTGCCGACCAGGGGTTCCTGCAGCTGCTCGACCGGGTCTACGCGACAGGGGAGCCGTTCACCGGCCGCGGCATGACCGCGACCCTGCCGCGCGCGGGCGGCGGGCTGGCGGAGCCGCGCGCGCTCGACTTCATCTACCAGCCGATCAAGGACCGCGGCGGGCGCGTCACCGGCATCTTCGTCGAGGGCACGGACGTCACCGACCAGATGCGCGCGCTCGAGGGACAGCGCGAGAGCGAGGACAGGCTGCGGCTCGCCACCGAGGCCGCCGCGGTCGGCACCTGGGACTACGATCCGCGCAGCGGCGCGCTGCGTTGGGACCGGCGCTGCCGCGAGCTGTTCGGCATCTCGCAGGACCGTCCGATCACCTATGAGAACGCTTTCCTGGCCGGCCTGCATCCGGCGGACCGCGAACGCGTCGCGGCGGCGGTCGGCGCGGCCACCACGGAAGGGGCCGAGTTCGACATCGAATACCGGACGATCGGGATCGACGACGGCGTCGAGCGCTGGCTGTCCGCCCGCGGCAAGGTCATCGGCGAGGGCGGCGCCAGCGGGCGCTTCGTCGGCACCGTCGTCGACATCAGCAGCCGCAAGCAGGCCGAGGCGGCGCTGATCGCCTCCGAGCGGGCGCTTCGCGAGGAGACCAACGCGCTCGAGATCCTGAACTCCACGGCCGCCCGGCTGGCCGCCGAGCTCGATCTCGACAAGCTGGTGCAGGCGGTGGTCGACGCCGGCGTCGAACTCTCCGGCGCCCGATACGGCGCGTTCTTCCACAGCGCGCCCGGCGACGAGGATGACGGCGGCGCGGCGCATGGCCTTCCGGGCGCCGAGGTCGGGGGCTTTTCGCAGTTCCCGACGCCGCTCGCGCCCGAGCTGTCGGGGCCGACCTTCCGTGGCGAAGGCGTCGTGCGTTCCGCCGATTCAAGAAACTTT
>NZ_JBJKEX010000236.1:0-4658 GCF_045505405.1 Hansschlegelia beijingensis
CGCCAGGAAGCTCTCCTGCGGGCCTTCGCGCAGCTTCAGATATGTGTCGACGACGGTCATGGATCGGCCGGCGGGACGCCCGGGCCTCGATCAGCAGGCGCGCGGCTTCGGCGACCTTGGGGGAGCGGACGGAAAGCTCGGAGGACGTCATGTCACGGCTCACGATAGGAGATCGGGGCAAGTTCCAGCGCGCCGGCGGCCGGGTCTTCCCGCAGCACGAAGCCGGCCTTGCGGCTCGAGTGCCGCGGGACGTAGTCGAGCGTCGCCTCGGCCTGTTCGGCGATCTGGTCGCCCTTCCTGAGCGTGGCGCGGATCACGACCTCCGCGGCCGCCGACGGGCCGCGGTTCTCGGTCTCGAAGCTCACGACGTAGCCGCTCTCGTTCCTGTCGACCGCGGTGACGCGCGCCACGAGATCCGGAGCCGCAGGGTGGTAGCTCAGCGCTTCCTTGCCCAGCAGGCCGAATACGGCGAGCGTGACCAGCGCGCCGACCGCGCCGACCGCCCATTCCAGCCGCCCGACGGCGCGCGGCGGCGCGTCGGACCGCGACTTGTCCTGTGACCGGGACTGCGCCATCAGCTCTGCCCTCCGACGATCAGCCGCGCGAAGGCGGCGCCGATCGAGGCCGGGAAGCCGAGCACCACCACGAGGCGGAGCGCCGCCCCCGGGCCAAGCCCCTCAAGCCGGCCAAAATCCCACAGCATGCCGGCGCAGACCAGCAACGCGACCGCGTAGCCGGCGAGCGTGTAGCAGACGAACAGGCTGAAGAAGCCGAGCCCCTCCGGGCGCAGCGCCGCCTGCCCACGGAATTGCACCGAGTAGACGATAGCGTGCATCGAGACGATCGAGAGCGCGACCAGCGCCAGCGCGTGGAAGGGCGTCATCGAGGCGGCGATCAGGTCGACCTCCTCGGTCGGGGCGATGTTGAAGCACAGGAAGACGGCGCCGGCGGCCAGGAACAGCAGATCGCCCGCATAGCCGGCGCGGCGGTTGCGGCTGCGGTCGGCCTCGTCGCCCTGCCCGAGCTGCCCCTGGGCGATCACCGCCCCGAAGCTCGCCGGCACCGCCTGGATCACGATCGCGCCGAGCATCTCGTCGAGGGACTGCGACGGGCCGATCACCCCGAACAGCGCCAGCACCACGGTGGACGTCACGAACCCGACAAGCAGCGCGACCAGGGCGTCGCGCACGTCGTCGAGCCACGTCTCGGTCTCCTGGAAGCCGATGTAGTGCGAGAGCCCCACCAGCAGCGGCAGCACCGCAAGCAGCAGCAGCATGAGGCGGCCCGGCTCCATGCTCCCGCCGAGCTGCCACATCTCCATCGTCATCAGAACGGGCAGGACGAACACGATCGCGCCGCCGAAAGCCCGCGCGAGAGCCACCAGGAACCCGCGCTCGATCTCACGGCGACGTTCGGCTGATAAAGCGGGCATGCGCGTCTGAGACCACGGCGGGGAGCAGGACCATCCCGAGCGCGGCGCGCCGCGTCAAGCCGACCATCCGCGGTGATCGAGCCCGATGACAAGGACCGCCCAATCAGCGTATGCGTGGGCGCGGGGCCTGTAGCTCAATGGTTAGAGCCGACCGCTCATAACGGTCTGGTTGCAGGTTCGAGTCCTGCCGGGCCCACCATTATTCTTCAGTGGTTTAGCCAGCCAGGATGTCGGCTCCCCGCTAGGGGGTTCAATGCTGTGCGCAACGGAATCGCGTTCTTCCGCTGAAGTCCGCGCGATTCGTTAAATGCGTAGCCCGCACCGGCGGCCCTCGGATCGCCTCGGACGATAACCGGCGGGGACCTGAAGTCTCGCGGCCGACTTGGCGAACCCTGCCTCACACGTGACCTGAGGCTCTGCCGCTGCAAGCGGCCCCGGATCTTTAGAACATCGTCAGCCGTTCCGCCTTCGCAAGTTCGGCGAAGCTCAGCCTCGCGACTGAGCTCCGGAGCGCGCGGAGGGCGGGATGAGACGCATCGCGATCGCATTCTGGGCGACCCTTCTGCTTCCCGTGGCGCTTTGGCTCGCGGCCGATCCGGGAAGCCTGACCCTGTCCGGCTTCTTCCCCCTCCGCGGCTCGATGGTTCAGCTCAGCGGCCTCCTGGCGATCACCTGCATGAGCCTCGCCATGATCCTCGCCACCCGCCCGAAATGGCCGGAGGGGTGGATGGGCGGGCTCGACAAGATGTACCGACTGCACAAGTGGCTCGGCATCGGCGCCCTGGTCCTGGCCGTCATGCACTGGCTCTGGTCGGAAGCGCCGAAATGGGCCGTGCGCCTCGGCTGGCTCGAGCGCCCGCAGCGCGGACCCCGGCCGGTTCCGGATCATGCGATCGAGCAATTCCTCCGAACGTGGCGGGGGACGGCGGAAACGATCGGCGAATGGGCCTTCTACGCCGCCGTGCTGCTGATCGCGGCCGCGCTCATCCACCGCATCCCGTACCGTCTGTTCTACAAGACGCACCGCCTGCTGGCCGTGGTCTACGTGGCCCTGGTGCTGCACGCGCTCGTTCTGGTCCGGCCGGCCTATTGGCTGTCGCCGCTCGGCGTCGTGCTCGCTGTTCTCCTGGCATGGGGCACATGGGCCGCCCTGGTGGTGCTCTTCCGGCGCGTCGGCGCCGGCCGGAAGGCGGCCGGCACGATCGAGCGGTTGCATTACGATCCGGCCCTGCGCGTGATCGAGGGCGTCGTGCACGTTCCGCAGGGTTGGCCCGGCCACAAGCCGGGGCAATTCGCCTTCGTCACCTCGGATGAGAGCGAGGGAGCGCATCCATACACGGTAGCCTCCGCCTGGCGCCCGTCCGATCACCGGCTGACTTTCATCACGAAGGAACTCGGCGACCACACCAAGCGCCTGCCGGACAGGTTGCGGATCGGGCAGCCGGTGACGGTTGAGGGACCCTACGGCTGCTTCACCTTCGATGACGACTGCGCGCGCCAGATCTGGGTCGGCGGCGGCATCGGGATCACGCCCTTCATCGCCCGCATGAAGCAGTTGGCGATGGACCGGCGCGACTATCCGGACCGGCCGCACGGACAGGCGGTCGACCTCTTCCACAGCACGGCCGAATACAGCGAGGACGCCATCCGGAAACTGACCGCGGACGCGGCCGCCGCCGGAGTGCGCCTCCACGTCCTTCACGACCCCCGCGACGGAAGGCTCAGCGGCGACGCGATCCGGGCCGCCGTTCCCGACTGGCCGGCCGCCAGCGTTTGGTTCTGCGGCCCGCCCGGCTTCGGAGCAGCGCTGCGAGACGACCTTGGCCGACATGGCCTGAGCGTCTCCGAGCGGTTCCACCAGGAATTGTTCGCGATGCGGTGAGTTCGCAGCCTCCCGGCCGAAGCGAGCGGAAGGACGTTCGTGTCCCGAGGAGGCGCGCTCAGCCTGCGCGAGGCGCCCTGCCCCTAGATGGCGCGCCCGACAAGCGCGCCGATGAGCGCTGCCGCGCCCATCGCAACGGCGCCCCGCCGGACCAATACTTGCGCGGACTGATCTCAAGCCCTCGTGAATTGAACCAAAGCCGGCTCAGTTTTCGGTTGACAATGACGCCTCTCGACTTTTGCATCGAGCCCGCTTTCGTCGGATTTCCGGCGTTATTTCGACAAAATTCGACGCAGGGCGGGTGGAATGGCGCGGATCGTGGGTCTCGTCGCAGCGTCGATCATGGTCGCGGTGGAGCCTGCGTCCGGGCAGCAGGTGACGAACACCCTCACCGCAGGCACGGACTATAGCTTCAGCGAGAAAGACTATCTCACCAATGTGAGCTCCGGAAACACGTCCGTGATCCGGCAGACCGGCTTCGGGCAAGACGTCAGGATGTCCGGCGCCAATTCGTCGCTCGAGGTTCGGGCCGTCGACGGCTCGGGGCTGTCGTCCGGTTCCTCCGTCGCCGCGATCTTCCAGCAGACCGACGGGGTCGCCGGCGGCGATGACACCAATGGCGGCCGCTCCGGCGCCGTGACGACGACGCTGAACAAGGTCGACCTGAAGACCACCGTCGACATCGGATCGAGCGCGCCGGGCGGCGTCTTTGGCCTTTACGCCCGAAGCTTCGGGCCGAGCGGCGGCCCGAGCACTCGTGACGAGCACAATGGCGGCGCGGGCGCGTTTTCAGAGGCGGTCACGATCACCGCCACGAACGGGAATTCGGCGTCGGTGAGCTCCAACGCCGGCGTCGGGGGCGCGGGCGTCTGGGCCGAGCAGCAGGGCGGCTTCGGCGGAACCGGCAAGGCGGAGTCGCACGGCGGCGCCGGCGGTGGAACCCGCGCCATGTCGCTCGACCTCGCCGGTATGACGATTTCGACCTCGGGCGCGAAGATGGCCGGCATATCGGCCATCCAGACCGGCGGCGCCGGCGGAAACGGCGAGAACGACGACGACATCTTCGGTGCCGGCGAAAGCGACGGCGGGGCTGGCGGCTCCACAGGCGGCATGACGATCAAGCTCCCCGAAGCGGCGTCCGCGGGGGCAACCTCCATCCGGACGACGGGCGACGACGCGGCGGGCGTGTTCGCCTCCGCGACCGGCGGCGCGGGCGGCAAGGGCGGCCTGCAGGGCAGCTACCTCTCCGTCACCTCGCATTCGGGCGACGGCGGGGGCGGCGGCTCCGCAGGCTCCGGCTCGGATCCGGCCATCAGCATCCATGGCGGCGGCACGGCGCGGATC
>NZ_JBJKEX010000237.1:0-4658 GCF_045505405.1 Hansschlegelia beijingensis
GCCCGCGCCTCGGCCGGGCGGGCGTCAATCGTCGCAGGCCGCCCCTCCGGAACGGCTGCGGCGAACGCAGTTTCATCAAGCGGCGCGGGCACATGTCCGAGGCTCTGCGCCGCTTCCTGGAGAGGCTCCGGGGGCCGGTCGGCCTCGTCTGCAGGGCGCGCGACCTCGGGCTCGTCAGCGCCGGCGGCGATGTCCTGCCGCGCCTCCGCGCGACGGGCCGGGCCGTCGAAGACGCAGCGGACCATCTCTCTGACGTCGTCGGTAGGCAGCAATGGCCCGAGCCCCGGCACGCCGCCGGGCGTGTTCCAGTCATAGGCGTATTCGCGGGCGTCGTTGAGGAAGTCCCGGATGGCCGGATCGACGGCCCACATCCGCCGGAGCGCCGCATTGCGCAGCAGGGTCGGCACCCCGGCGCGGAGGAACGGACCGAGGTCGCTGCCCGGCGTCAGCTCCTCGACCGGCGGCAGCGCGGCGATCTCCTCGGCGCTGAGTTCGACAGGCGCCTCAGCCTCCTCGACGGCCAAAGCCTCCGGAGGCGGCGACGCCTCTTCGGCGAGCGCCTCGATCGACCGGGGCCCCGGACTCGCGTCGCTCTGCGGAGAGGGCGCGGCCGCCTCCGCCTTGCGCCGTGACCAGCGGGAGAGGAAATCGCCGCTCATGTCTCCCGCCTCCCCGGGCGGCCCCGACCCCCGCGCGCCAGCGCCTCCGGGTCAGCGCGGTCGCGCTTCCGCTTCTCGAACCTGCGCTCGACGTGGAAGGCTTCGACAAAGGCCATGACCTTCGCCTGCAGCTCACGCGGCATGGGCACCGCCTCCACCACCTCGCCATTCCCCTCCGCCATCGCCTCCCCCTCGTAAGGGTCGGCCGTGACCGCCGCGACCGAGCAGCCTTCGCCATCCTCACGCAGGAGAATCCAGAGCTTCGGCGGGTCCATGACGAGGTTGTCACGGTAGTGCGAGGTCTCCGCAGGATGCAGCGACACGTCGTAGGCGCCGGCGAAGAAGGTTTCGCCGTCATCGTCCTCGGAGAGCCTGGTCCAGGGCGCGGCGGCCGGCGCGGCGGGCAAGGCCGCGATCGGGAGCCAGGCGTGGCTCGCCCACGGGCCCTTCAGACGACGGCGCGCGACGATGACTCCGACCTCGAAGTGGCTTTCCGGCAGTTTCGCGGCTGGGCCTCGCGCTTCGTCCATCTAGGCGGCCTCCCTGTTCGACGCCAGCGGCAGGCCCACGATCAGGTTGTGCGGCTTCACCCGCAGGGTCTTCTCCGGCGTCATCGCCAGCAGCAGGGAGAGCGGCCGGTCGCCGACGCGGGCGTCGACGTCCCGCGGATCGGCGAAGGACAGGCTCAGAAGCCCGATCAGCCGCTCCTGCTCCTGCGCCGTGATCTCCTCGCCCCGCCAGAGCGCATTGCCGATCCGGGTCGCTTCAGCGTCGAGACCCACGAACCAGCGCCAGTCCGGGTCTTCGAGCCGCTCCAGCGGGGCGACGCGGACCTCCACGTTGAGCAGATGCCTGATCCAGACCTCGATCACCGTGGCGAGGGCGGCGCGGCTCTTCGGGCTGGAGCCGAGATTGAGCGCCATCGTGAAGGCGTCGGAGCGGCTCCAGTAGCTCCAGGCGTTGTCGTCGTTCAGCACGTCGAGTTCGTGCGCCGCTTCCTGCCCGAGCATGGCGACAAGCGGCGACAGCGGCGCGGCGCCTTCGCGCGCCCCGATGACTTCGGCGTCCGCAAGCAGCGCCGCCCCATCGAGCCGCGTCACCCGCTGCTCCCGGAAGAACAGTTCCGCTGCGCGCAGCACGTAAGGATCCTCGCAGCCGTCGAGCGCGTTCCGCAGGATCAGGTGGACGAGCTGGTTGACGAACAGCGACGGCACGCCCTGCAGACCGTCCCGCACGAGCGAGAGATAGGCGGCCTCGATGGAGCGGGCGCCCAGCAGCCGGTCGCGGAAGGCCCGCATCACCTCCCAGTTCTCGCGCGCGTCGGGGTCCGCGATCGCCGCGATCTCCTGCGGGGTCACGCCCCGGCGCGGCGCGTCCAGCAGCGCCGCGTGGAGCGCGCGCTCGGCGGCGCAGGCCTCCGGAGGCGGCGTCAGTTCAGGGCGCGCCAGATAGGCGAGGATCAGTTCGTCGGTGACCGCGAGCCCGCCGCCTTCGGTTCGCTGCACGAGGTGATGGCCGCTCGACACCCAGAACTCGGTCATCGTCTCACTTCCCCGCGCTCTGGAGGCCGAGCAGGTCGACATGCTCCTCCGGCTGCTCCTCGTCGTCCGCCTCGATGAGCCGGAAGGCCCGGAGGCCGCCGTGCAGCCTGTCCTCCCCCGGCGCGCGGCGGCGCAGCGTCCTGAAAGACTCTCGGATCTCGCCCTCCTCCCAGGTCCGGTGCATGGCGATCAGCGTCCCGATCTCGGGGCGGCATAGCGAGGCCGCGACCTCGATCTCCTCCCTGGCGGCGGCGCGCGCGGTGGCGAGGTCGGGCGCGCCGAGACGTTCATGGATGTGGCGCGCGAGATCCTCCACGGCCTCGTCGCGCTCGGCCTCGCTCGCCTCGACGATCACCACCAGCGTCGAGAAGCCGAGCGAGCGGACGCCGACAAAGCCCGCGCGGAAGGCGGCCCTGGCCTTGCCCACAAAGCTCGCGACATCCTGATCCCAGAACAGGAACGAGCCCGGCACGGCCCATTCGCCGGGCTCGGCGGCGCGCTCGAACACCAGCGTGTCGGAGGGATCGAACCGGATGGTGCGGGGGAGCCTGAGAGCCGTCACAGCCGTACCGCTCCCGTCGTCGGATCGAGCCAGTCGACGGCCTCCAGCGCGCGCGCGAGCGCAAGACGCTCCCCATCCGGGCCGACAAGGCAGTCGCCGTTCAGATCGATCCGCCTCGGCCTCGCCGACGGCTCCGGCATGTGGCCGAGGTAGCGCGCCGCCAGCGCCTCGAATCCGTCTTCGCTCCAGATCTCGAAGGCCTTCATGAGGTTGCGCGCGAAGCTCTCGAGGATGAGCTCGCGTGCGCCCGGCCCGAAGCTCTCCTCCTCCAGCGAAGTGGAGCCCGGGGTAAGGCCGGGATCGCCCGCATGCGCCTTGGAGGCGATCAGCATCCCGCCGAAGACCAGCCAGTCCGGCGCGGCGTCCGCCGCGCAGTCCTGCGGCCAGCCGAGGCGGCCGCCGCCCAGCCGCGCGCGATCGTAGAGCAGCGTGTCCGGCCAGCTGATCGCGACCGGCATCTCCGCCGGACCGATCGACGCGACCGCGTCGGCCAGCGCCAGCATTCCGGCGAACAGCGCCCGACGGGCGGACACGAGCGGCTCGTCCGGCGCAAGCACCACCGCGAAGTCTATGACGTCCTGCCGGTCCGTCACCACGAAGGCGCCCGGCCCCGCGGCGCCGGCCATGCGACAGGCGGCGGCGAAGGCGCCCTCCCCCGGCGCGGCTTCGGCCTGCGAGAAGGCCGGCGGGAGCATGAGGCGCGAGGCGGTCCGGCTGGGCGCGAGCAAAGTCATGCGCGGCGGCCATGTCGGGGTCGGTTGCAGACTGCGGACACGCACAGCCCCCTGATGCCGATATCGGATCGCAGTTTCGAACGCTTCAAACTATAAGGGAGGCTTGGCGCTCCGCGAAGGGGCGTGTGTCGACCCAGGGATGCTGACGCTCCGTGACCGACCGTATCGTATTCGCCTGCTCCTGCGAGAAGACGATGCCGCTCGACGAGGCGGCGATCGCCCCGGCCTGCGGCGGGGCGCTGAGAACCGCCGACCAGCTCTGCGGCCGTGAACTCGACCGGTTCCGCGACGCCGCGGCGAGCGGGGCGCCGGTCACTGTTTCATGCACGCTGCAGGCGCCGCTGTTCGAGGAGGTCGCGGCCGAACTCGGCGCCGAAGACCGCGTGGCCTACGTCAACATCCGCGAAAACGCCGGCTGGTCGTCGGATGCGCGCCGGGCGGGGCCGAAGATGGCCGGCCTGCTCGCCGCCGCGGCGGAGCCGCTGCCGCAAACCACGATGGTGTCCCTCGAAAGCGAAGGAGTGGCGCTCGTCTATGGGCGCGACGAAAGCGCGGTGGAAGCCGCAAGGCGGCTGGCCGACCATCTCGACGTCACGGTCCTGCTCGCCCGGCCAGGCGAGGTCGCGCCGCCGCTGCGCTACGAGTTTCCGATCTTCCGCGGCGTGATCCGGAACGCGAAGGGGCGGCTCGGCGCGTTCGAGCTCAAGGTCGACGACTACGCGCAGCCCGCGCCCTCCTCCCGCGACCACTTGGTCTTCGGCGCGCCGCGGGACGGGGCGACCTCCCATTGCGACCTGATCCTCGACCTGTCGGGCGAAACGCCGCTGTTTCCCGCCCATGAGGTCCGGGCCGGCTACCTTCGGGCCGACCCGCGCGATCCCGCCGCCGTGGAGCGCGCCGTGGCGGAGGCCACCCATCTCGTCGGGACCTTCGACAAGCCGCGCTATGTCGATCTCGACCCCGGGATCTGCGCGCATGCGCGCTCGCGGATCACCGGCTGCACGCGCTGCCTGGACGTATGCCCGACCGGCGCGATCTCGCCCGCGGGCGAGTCCGTGGCGATCGACCCTTATGTCTGCGCCGGCTGCGGCAACTGCGCTTCCGTCTGCCCGACGGGCGCCGCCGCCTACGCCCTCCCCCCGGCCGACGCGCTGATGCGGCG
>NZ_JBJKEX010000238.1:0-4657 GCF_045505405.1 Hansschlegelia beijingensis
CAACGCCATCGAGCGCATGTTCTGCCGCCTCAAAGACTTCCGACGCGTCGCAACCCGCTACGACCGTAACGCCACCAGCTTCCTCGCCGCCGTCCACATCGCCGCGATCGTCAGCTACTGGTTATGATTCTCGGCCCTAAGCCGGTCTGCTGAGAAATACCATCGACGTAAACGGCAAGCTTCGTGCCGGCTGCCCAGACCAACGCGGCGCTAGCGGTGAAGATGGCGACGTTAAGCCACAAAGGAAGTGTGTACAGCGACATGCCGAGACCCGAAAATACGTATCCGGAGAAAGTGCGGCCCATGCATTGGCCGAACGATCTTCTGTCGACGTGCGAGGAGGCGTCGTCATGCCTTCGGCGGAGGAGGCGCGCCGCGTTCTCGGTAGGATGGCAGGTCGGGCGCGCCTTCCGCCACGGGACTTCTTTCCAGTTCCGAGAGCAGCGCTTTCATCTCGCCGATCTCGCGAACCTGCGCTTCGATGATCCGGTCTGCGAGAAGTCGAACACGCGGATCCCGTATGTGCGCTCGCTCGCTCGTCATGATCGCGATCGAGTGGTGGGGGATCATTGCTTTCATGTAGGAAACGTCGCTCACCGTTCCCTGACTGCGAACAAGCCAGAGCGCACCCCCGAAGGCGACCAGGCTTGCCGCCACGATGGCGAGGTTAGCGGCTCTGTTCCGGTACATGGACCACATGAAGCCGATCATGATCAAAGCCATCACCGCCCCCATCAGCACCGCCATCCAAGTCCTGGTCTGGCTGTAGAAGAGGTGATCGAGCGTGTACGTGTTGAGGTACATCAGGCCGAACATCACGACCGTTGACGTGACGATCATCGCCAGAAACCTGCCATAGCTCATCGGATTCCTCCGCAGGGACGACCACAGGCGGCCGCCGCTCTTTTGGCGCCGCGATGAATTGGCGCTCCATTTTTCAACTTAAACAGCCGACGCAATGTTCCTGGCTGTCTGGTACGGCGCAATCTGTCGACAGCGCCGTCAGCTGGCCGCAACGGCGGCCTGGCGCAGCCGCCGCTTGTCATCGTTCGAGACGAGCGCCGCCTCGGCGCGCTCCAGCGCCAGAGTGGCGTGGCGGCGCGCCACATGCGCGTAGCGCCCGTCGCCCAAGCGGGCGAGCGTCCCGAAAGCCTTCTGGAGCCGCAGGCCAATCTCGATGACGCCCGCGCCATCGCGGGCGATGCCTGTGAAGATGTCCTCGAACAGGTCGTCTGGTTCGATCGCCGGGACGTGAACGCGCGGGTATTCGACCTCGTCATCGCCTGACGGCCCCGGCTCCAGCCAGATCGCCAGCAATCGCACCGAGCGGCCGATCACGTCGATCGCCGTACCGGGATCGTTGATGCCGGGCGAGAGGGCGCGCGACGCGATTTCCGAGAGCACGCAAGCTCCGAACCGGGGATCCTGGTCATAGGAGCGCACCTCGCCAATGGTGAAACAGTTGCGGACTTCGGCGTCGAATTCGTCTTCGCCAAGTCCTTGAGCCCACGCCAAAGGCTGTGACGGATCGACGAACCTGCCCGGAAGGGCTGCAACATAGATCTGACCCTGCGCGCTCTGGGCGATTTTCGACAGAGCGCCCACGTCGAGGTGCTGCAGGTAGCCTATGGACTGCGCGTGGATGGGCCGGGTCGATGGTGGGGCCTGGTTGGGATCTTTGAAACGGGTCCCGCCCATATACGGGCGATCGCGGCGCGCGCGCATCGCATCCGCGGCGACCCTCTCCACCCGCGCGGTGGTTTCCGTGACCCGCCCAAGCCTCGAGAGGTGGTCGATCCACCTAAGCAGAGTGACCACGATCAGGATGATCACGGCGATCGTGACGACAAAAAGGACGACGCGGCCTCGGCTGCCGTAAGCGCCCGTGCTGAGCGTGACGATGCCGACGAGGCTGAACAGGAACGATCCCAGGAACGTCGCAAGGACGTTCTGGGTCGTTGTGTCCTCCATCACGAGCTTCGTCGCGCGCGGCGTGACGTTGCTCGTCGCCGCGGAGTAGGCCGACACCATGATGTTCAGGGAGAACGTCGTCACCGCCAGCATGCTGGAGGCGATGATCCCGAGAATGTTGTCGACCGCGTCCGCGCCGATCTTGGTCGGCAGGTCCGCGGGGATGTAGGGGCTGAGCACGATCGCGGCGAGGGCCGTCGCGACAGCGCCGAGCGAGAACAGGCTGGCGCGAAACCAGATGCGCCGGGTGAGGACGGACAGCAGCCAGACCCAGCGCGACGTCATGGAAGAACTCCGTCATCGCAGGGGCGCTTGCGCTCGGTCAGGTTTCCGGCGGGCATCTTCGGCCTCACGTCTTCCGCTTTGCTGCTGCGCACCATTGCCATGAACAAGGATCAGCTCTTGAGGCCGGTGGCGGCCTCCGAAATCCCCTCAACGTTCTGAAGGCTGCTGCTTTTGCCAGGAGGTTTCTGCACCACGCTGATCGAACCATCGGTCTCAAGTACGACCGCGGCGACCGCTGACAGATCGCCCACGCCTTGCGAGCGGACGGCGGACAGGAGATCTTCTCGGGTGACCCGCTGGGCCTGCATCGGCCCCTCGAGCAACCGTCCTTCGTAAAGAAGCAGCGTCGGCTCAGCCTTGATGAGCTTCTTGAAGCGCTCTGAGCGAACCGATAGCCAAGTGATGACGAGTTGGAGGACGATCAGGAGCGCCAGCGCAAGCAGTCCCTCGAGAAGCGCGACGGATTTGGTCAGGATGATGGACGACAAGGTCGAGCCGAGCGCGACGGTCACGACGAGATCGAAGGCGTTCAGCTTCGCCAGCGTGCGCTTGCCTGAGATCCGTAAGAACACGACCAGCGCCCCGTAGGCGCAAATCCCGACGACGAGGACGCGGAAGAGCCCAGTCCAGCTATCGAAAAACATGACGCTCTCCTCTTCGCCTGGTTCTCACGTCGTGGCTTCGTCAAGCGCGATCGTTCGCTTGGCCAGCCATCCGAGCGTGAGGCCCTGCACCACGATGCTGAACGACACGACGCCATAAGTCGCTGACAGGATTGCAGATGGCGCTTGGCCTTCCGGAATCGACAGCGCGAGCGCGACCGAGATGCCGCCCCGCACGCCCGCCCAAGTGAGGAAGGGCACGTTGCGGAGCGACATCGTTGCGCTCCAGGAGAACAGGAAAAGCGGGACTGACACGGCGATCAGCCGCCCGATGAGTACGATCGGGATCGCCGCAAAAGCCAGCGCCAACGAGCCCCACGCGAAGCTCAACACAAGCACCTCCAACCCGATGAGCAGGAAGAGAACGGAGTTCAGGATTTCGTCGATCAACGTCCAAAGGCCAAAGAGATATGTCTGGGTGCGATCGCTCATCGCGTAGCGGGGACCGCGATCGCCGATCAGGAGCCCAGCCGCCACCATGGAGAGCGGGCCGCTGACGTGCAGCCGCTGAGCGACAGCGTACGTGCACGTCACCAAGGCAAGTGAGATCAGCACCTCGACCGGATAATCGTCGATCTGCTTCATGCCCCAATATGCGACGTAGCCGGTGACCAAACCGAGCAGGATGCCTCCGCCCGCTTCGATGACGAGCAGCTCGATTATCGCCGTTGCGCTTGTTTCATCCGCGCTGCTGCCGATCGCAAACCGGAGCAATACCGTGAACAGCACGATACCTATGCCGTCGTTGAACAGCGACTCGCCTTGAAGCTCGACCTCCAGGTCTGCCGGAACGGCGACGTTCCGGAGCGTGCTCATCACGGCGACCGGGTCGGTCGGGCTGATCAGCGCGCCAAAGACAAACGCCCATGGGAGTGGGATCGCGAGGCCGATGATCCGCGCCGCCCACCAAGTGGCGAACCCCACGACGGCGGTCGAAATCACCGTGCCGGCAAAAGCCAGCAAAGCCACCGGGATCGCACGGCTCCGCAGCTTTCCCAGGTCTACGTGAAGCGCACCTGCAAAAAGCAGGAAGGCCAGCATGCCGTCCATGACGACCTTGCTGAAATCGATCTGACGGAGGGTTCCGGTCAGGCTCTCGAAGAGGTGACGGTCAGGGAACGCCACATCGGCCGCGACCATCAACGCGGAGGCTGCGACGCTCATGACCAAGAGCCCGACAGCGTGCGGAAGAGGCAGGTACTTGTGGTTGAGCCACCCGAAGAGCGCACACAACGTCAGGAGCAAGGCGCTTAGTTCAAACAGTGTAAACACGAGCTCGCCCTCTCAAAGTTCCGGCAGCGGCCTAAGCCCCCATGTTCTGGGCCGGCTTCGGCAACGTGCGGAACGTCAAGCCTCGCCTGATCGCCGAGTTCCGTTGGGATTTCGCGGACCGATCCGATCGCGGCGCGCGTGCGATCCCGCGCCGGATGATGCACAACCTCGAAGGCAAGGAGCTGCTCAAAAACGCCTTGGGGCTGGTCAATCTACGCTTCAGGGACGCCATCGCTGCCGTGGCTTTGAACGCGAACGATCGCCCTCATAAAGAGTCTGCTTGTGGCAGCAGGCTGGATGTCCGGTCGTGGCGCCGAGCGGCTGTCAGCAGGGACCTCACCTGACCGATTCCGTTGAAAAACTCGGCCGTTGAAGCGGGGCTCCGTCGCTGATTCACTCCGTCATGCGGGCGGAGGGCGGCGGCGATGATGGGTGAACGGCAGGTCGACCAGGCGGCGCTGTTTTAC
>NZ_JBJKEX010000239.1:0-4633 GCF_045505405.1 Hansschlegelia beijingensis
CCGGGGATCGGCTTCCGGTCCTTCCAGATCTGCGCCACGGCCTCCTTCTGGTGCTGCTGCATGCGGGCGATGACCTGCTCGCGCGAGCCGATCGGCTGGGCCGGCCCCTCCGACGCCGCCTCGCTCTCAGGATCCGAGGACGTGGACGCCGTCGGTTGCAGTCTGGCGGGCGTTGTCTTCGCGTCGGCCGAATTCGAGGAGCTCGCCCCCGAGGGCGCCGTCGCGCTGATCACGCCGGAGCCGGCGAAGGCGCTGGCGCAAGTGGCGGCTGCGCTGTTCCCGAGCGCGCTGCGGCCTCAGCCGGTGTTCGGAGAGGGCGTCGCCCCGGGAGCGGTCATCCATCCGGAGGCGAGGCTCGAGAACGACGTGACGGTCGATCCTGGAGCGGTCGTGGGTCCGCGCGCCGAGATCGGTTGCGGCGCGGTGATCTGCGCCAATGCGGTCATCGGGGCCGACGTCCGGCTGGGCCGTGGCAGCGTGGTGGGGCCCGGCGCCACGATCGTCCATGCGCTGATCGGCGACCGCGTGATCATCCGCCAGGGCGCCCGCGTCGGGCAGGACGGCGTCGCGCTCGCCTCCGCGGGCGGCTGCGCGCAGGTCCCGCAAACCGGTCGCGCCATCCTCCAGGACGACGTGCAGATCGGCGCGAACGCCACGATCGACCGGGGCGCCGACCGCGACACGGTCATCGGGGAGGGCGCGAAGATCGACAACCTTGTCCGGATCGGCCACAACGTCACTGTCGGCCGGCATTGCGTCGTTCTCGCCCGCAGCCAGGTCCCGCCTGGTGCGACGCTCGACGACTTCGCGGTGGTGGGGAATTTCGAGGCCGCCACGTAGAGCAGCGGGGAGCGCCCTAGCGGGCGGAAGCTCCCCCGAAAAGCCGCCGGGCTCCGGCGGACTCTTGGATGTCATGCGCTGACGCTACGGCCGTAGAGCCGCGCCGGCGCTCAGGGAAAAACAAAATGAACGACGCCACCGCGACGCCATCCTCGCAGCCGACCGCGCTCGCCGCCGCCGACATCGCGACGATCATGTCCTACCTGCCGCATCGCTACCCGTTCCTGCTCGTGGACCGGATTATCGATATCGACGGCGACAGGTCGGGCGTCGGGATCAAGAACGTGACGTTCAACGAGCCGCATTTCCAGGGGCACTTCCCCCAGTCGCCGGTGATGCCGGGCGTGCTGCTGATCGAGGGCATGGCGCAGACCGCGGGCGCCATCTGCGTGGCGTCGCGCACCGCTCCGAGCTCGCCGCGGATCGTCTATTTCATGACGATCGACAAGGCGAAGTTCCGCAAGCCGGTGACGCCCGGAGACGTCGTGGAGTACCACATGACGCAGATCAAGAAGCGCGCCAACATGTGGTGGTTCCGCGGTGAGGCGAAGGTCGCCGGGACGCTGGTCTGCGAAGCCGAGATCTCCGCGATGCTGGTCGACAAATGAAAAAAGCCCCGCCGAAAGGCGGGGCTTTTTCTTGCTCGATCCAACGCCTCAGCGGCGCTCGTTGATCGGGACGTAATCGCGCTCCGGCGCGCCGGTGTAGAGCTGGCGGGGCCGGCCGATGCGCTGCGACGGGTCTTCCACCATCTCCTTCCACTGGGCGATCCAGCCGACGGTGCGCGCGACGGCGAACAGTACCGTGAACATCGCGGTCGGGAAGCCCATCGCCTTGAGCGTGATGCCCGAATAGAAGTCGATGTTCGGATAGAGCTTCTTCTCGATGAAGTACTCGTCCTTGAGCGCGATCTTCTCGAGCTCCATCGCGACTTCGAGCAGCGGGTCGTCCTGGATGCCGAGCTCAGCGAGGACCTCGTGGCAGGTCTTCTGCATGATCTTGGCGCGGGGATCGTAGTTCTTGTAGACGCGATGGCCGAAGCCCATCAGGCGGAACGGGTCGTTCTTGTCCTTGGCCTTCTTGACGTAGGCGTCGACCTTGTCGGGCGTGCCGATCTCTCCGAGCATCTTGAGGGCGGCCTCGTTCGCTCCGCCATGGGCCGGGCCCCAGAGGCAGGCGATGCCCGCCGCGATGCAGGCGAAGGGGTTTGCGCCCGAAGAGCCCGCCAGCCGCACCGTCGAGGTCGAGGCGTTCTGCTCGTGATCGGCGTGCAGGATGAAGATCCTGTCCATCGCGCGCGCGAGCACCGGATTGACCTTGTACTCCTCGCACGGCACCGCGAAGCACATGTTCAGGAAGTTCGCGGAGAAATCGAGCGAGTTCTGCGGATATACGAAGGGCTGCCCGATCGAATATTTGTACGCCATCGCGGCGAGCGTGGGCGTCTTGGCGATCATGCGGATGGAGGCGATCAGCCGCTGCTCGGGATCGGTGATGTCCGTCGAGTCGTGATAGAAGGCCGACAGCGCCCCCACGACGCCACACATCACCGCCATCGGGTGCGCGTCCCGGCGGAAGCCGCTGTAGAAGCGCGACATCTGCTCGTGGACCATGGTGTGGCGCGTGACCTGGCGGTCGAACTCCGCCTTCTGCGCCGAGGTCGGCAGCTCGCCGAACAGCAGCAGGTAGCAGGTCTCCAGGAAGTCGCCGTGCTCTGCCAGCTCGTCGATCGGATAGCCGCGGTAGAGCAGCAGTCCGGCGTCGCCGTCGATGTAGGTGATCTTCGACTCGCAGCTGGCGGTCGAGGTGAAGCCCGGATCGTAGGTGAACAGGCCGGTGTCTTTGTAGAGCGTCTGGACGTCGAGAACGGACGGGCCGATTGAGCCGTGCTTGATCGGAAGATCGAGCTCCGCCCCTTCGACGCTCAGATGCCCGGCTTCTGGCGAGCCTTCCTGAACCTTGAGCGTGCTGGTCGTCGCATTCATGCGCCATGCCCCTTCGCTGGAATTATGGCCTCGTCGCGCCGGTAACGGCACGTGGCTCTCCGGCTCACTGGAGGGAGAGGGCGCAGGGTCAGCGCGACGCTACTTTTGTTGCAGTGCGAACTAGCGCTGTCAAACCGCAGCGCCAGTCTACGCAGCCTGATCTGCGATCCGCGCCAGGCTCTCCTCACGCCCGAGCGCGACGAGCACGTCGAAGATGCCAGGCGAGGTCTTGCGCCCGGTCAGCGCCGCCCGAAGCGGCTGCGCCGCCGCCCCAAGCTTGACGCCGGCTTCCTCCGCGACGGAGCGCACGGCGGCCTCCGCCTCTGGGGCCGCCCAGGGGTCGATGGCCGCGAGGCGCTCGCCGAGCAGCGTCAGCAACCGCCGCGCCTCCGGGGTGAGCAGCTGCTCGGCGGCCGACTCCAGCGACAGCGGACGCTGATCGAGCAGGAAACGGGCCCCGTCCAGGAGTTCGACGAGGGTCTTCGCCCGCTCCTTGAGCCCTGGCAGCGCGCCCTCGAGGGCCGCCCAGCGGCCGGTCTCGTCGAGGCGCGCGATCGCGGCGAGGCCGCCCGGAAGGTAGGGAAGGGCGGCCCGGAATGTCGCCATCAGCTCGTCGTCGGGCGTCGCGCGCATGTAATGCCCGTTCAGGTTCTGCAACTTGACCTGATCGAACCGCGCGGCCGAGCGCCCGACGTCGGAGATGTCGAACCACTCGATCGCCTGCTCGGTCGAGAAGATCTCGTCGTCGCCGTGGCTCCAGCCAAGACGGGCGAGATAGTTGCGCAGCGCCGCCGGCAGGAAGCCCATCTCCCGATAGGCCTCCACGCCCAGCGCGCCATGGCGCTTGGAGAGCTTCGCGCCGTCCGGGCCGTGGATCAGCGGGATGTGCGCCATCTTGGGGGCGCTCCAGCCCATGGCGTCGTAGATCTGCGCCTGCCGGGCCGCGTTGGTGAGATGGTCGACGCCGCGGATGACGTGGGTCACGCCCATGTCATGGTCGTCCACCACCACGGCGAGCATGTAGGTCGGGGTGCCGTCCGACCTCAGCAGCACGAGGTCGTCGAGATCCTTGTTGGGGATCACCACGCGACCCTGCACCAGGTCGTCGATCACCGTCTCGCCCTCGGTCGGCGCCTTGAGCCGGATCGCCGGCGCCCGGTCCGTCGGCCAGTCGGCCTCGGGACGGTCCCGCCAGCGGCCGTCATAGCGCGGCGGGCGGCCCTCGGCCTGCGCCGTGGCGCGCATCTCCTCGAGCTCCTGCGCGGTCGCGTAGCAGCGATATGCGCGGCCCTCGGCCAGCATCCGCTCGACCGCCTCGCGATGGCGCGCGGCGCGCGCGAACTGGAAGACGGGCTCGTCGTCCCAGTCGAGCTCCAGCCACTTCAGCCCGTCGAGAATCGCCGTGATGGCGGCTTCCGTGGAGCGCGCGCGGTCGGTGTCCTCGATCCGCAGCAGCATCTTGCCGCCGAGGCTCCTGGCGAACAGCCAGTTGAACAGAGCGGTCCTGGCGCCGCCGATATGCAGGAAGCCGGTGGGCGACGGCGCGAAGCGTGTGACGACAGTCTCGCTCACTTCAGATCGTTCTCTCGCGCTCGGGGAGGGGTGCGACGTCGTCTGTACGCCGCGGCGCGCCGGTGTAGCATGGCGGCGCGACCGGGGGAAAGACGCGCCATGGCTGAGCAGCCGGGCCGGCCGGCCTCCGCCTCCTCGGCCAGAAGGGCGAGGATTCGGTCGGAGAGCCGCAGCCGCCATGCGCCCTGCGCGGAGACGCCGGCGTTGGCGGCCAGGTAGCTCGCCACTTCGGGAGA
>NZ_JBJKEX010000023.1:0-20995 GCF_045505405.1 Hansschlegelia beijingensis
CCCAGCAGCACGCCGAAGAACGGGTAGAACACTCCGGTCTGCGAGAAGGCCCCGATGCGCCGGCACGCGGCCGGCGTGGTCGTGGTCACCAGCAGCAGCGGGGGCGTGGCGAACGGCATGACGGCGACCGCGGTCGCGAGCGTCACCGCCGATCCGCCGACGGTGCTGATCGTCGTCAGCCGGAGCAGCCAGTCCTATGGCCTGATCCGTCACGGCGGGGCTTTCGCGCTCAACTTCCTCGCGGAGTCGCAGCAGGAGGTTGCGAGCTATTTCGCCGGATCGGAGCCCAAGAGCTTCGAGGCCGCACCGCACCGGCCAGGCGTTCGCGACTGCCCGTTGCTGGAAGGCTGCGCGGCGCATCTCGAATGCCTGGTCGAAGACCGCCACGAGGTCGGCAGCCACGCGATCTTCATCGGCCGCGTGGTGGCCGCGAGCGCCGGCGAGGCCGCGCCGCTCGCCTATTTCGAAGCCGGCTTCCACGGCCTGAAGGCGCTTCAGGGCCGCTCAGGATAAGGGTGACGGCTCATCGGCCGTCATCGCGCCCCACCGGGACGATCGTCACGTCACGGATCGAGCAAATCTGATCCAGACCGGAACCCAGACTTCCCGCTGAGGCGCATGCCGCCTCAGCGGGAAGAACTTGCGCGCTACGCTTCGATCTCGATGACCGCTTCCACCTCGACCGCCGCGCCGAAGGGCAGCGCCGCCACGCCGACCGCCGAGCGGGCGTGGCGGCCCTTCTCGCCGAACGCCGCGACCATCAGGTCCGAGGCGCCGTTGACCACCTTCGGCTGGTCGCCGAAATCGGGCGTCGAGGCCACGAAGCCGACCAGCTTCACGACGCGCGCCACCTTGTCGAGGTCGCCGAGCGCCGCGCGGGCCTGCGCCATCACGTTGATGGCGCAAAGCTGGGCCGCCTTCTGAGCGTCCTCGATCGAGACGCCGGCGCCGAGCGTTCCGGTCAGCGTCATGCCGCCCGGGCCGATCGGGAGCTGGCCTGAAATGTAGAGCATGTTCCCGGAGCGGACCGCCGGAACATAGTTCGCCGCCGCCGCGACCGGCTCCGGCAGCGTGATCCCGAGCTCGCTGAGCCGCGCTTCGACTTCTCCGGCCATCAGCCGTTCTCCTTCGTGTCTGTGCTTGTGAAAGGGTTCAGCCGACGGCCGCGTAGCCGTCGCGGCGCGGGTCGCTCGCGGCGACGTAGCCCTCGACCGACGGATCGCCCATCCGCCAGATGAACTGGCCGGCGCCGAAATCCTGGTAGCTGTCGTTGATCACGCTGATCTCATGGCCGCGCCCGACGAGCCCGTCCACGGTCGCCCCTGCCATGTTCGCCTCGACGTTGATGTCGAGGCCCGCGTTGAAGCGCCAGCGCGGCGCGTCGCAGGCCGCCTGCGGGTTCTGGTCGAAGTCGATCATCCGCACCAGGGTCTGGAGGTGGCCCTGCGGCTGCATGTTGCCGCCCATGACGCCGAAGCTCATCACCGGCCGGCCGTCCCTGGTCAGGAAGCCCGGAATGATCGTCTGGAACGGCCGCTTGCCGGGCGCCACCACGTTCGGGCTCGCCGGGTCGAGGTGGAAGCCGTGGCCGCGGTTCTGCAGCGAGAGCCCCCATTCGGGCAGGCAGACGCCGGAGCCGAAGCCCATGAAGTTCGACTGGATGAAGCTCACCATCATGCCGTTCTCGTCGGCGGCGGTGAGGTAGATCGTGCCGCCCCGGACCGGGTTCCGCGCCGCGAACCGCTGCGCGCGACTGGGGTCGATCAGCTTGGCGGCCTCGGCGAGGTAGGAATCATCGAGCAACTGGGCGGGCGTCACCCGCATATGCTCGAGATCCGCCACATGCGCATAGGTGTCGGCGAAGGCGAGCTTCATCGCCTCGATCTGGAGATGCGTGGCGTCGACGCCATCTGCGCTCAGCCCCTTCAGGTCGAAATTCTCGAGGATGCCGAGCGCGATCAGCGCCGCGATCCCCTGCCCGTTCGGCGGGATCTCGTGGACCGTGTAGCCGCGATAGGTCTTCTCGATCGGCTCGACCCACTGCGCCTTGAAGCCCGCGAGGTCCTTGGCCGTCATGGAGCCGCCATTGGCGCGGGAATGCGCCTCCATGGCCTCGGCGATCTCGCCGCCATAGAGCGCCGCGCCGTTCGTCTCGGCGATCGCGCGCAGCATGCGGGCGGCGCCCGGCAGCGTCACCAGCTCGCCGACCTCCGGCGCGCGGCCGCGCGGCAGGAACATCTCGGCGAAGCCCGGCTGGCGCGTGATCTCAGGCACGGCGGCGGCCGCCGCCCATTTGCCCTGCACGACGGTCGGGCACAGATAGCCGCGCTCGGCGATCTCGATGGCGGGCGCGAGCACGTCCGCGAAGGGCAGCTTGCCGAAGCGGTCGTGCAACGCCACCCAGGCGCCGACGGCGCCCGGAACCGTCACGCTGTCCCAGCCGCGCATCGGCGGGCGCGCCTGGCCCTCGCCGTACTTGCGCGCGAAATAGTCCGGCGTCCACGTGGCGGGCGAGCCGCCCGAGCCGTTGAGGCCGTGCAGCTTCTCGCCGTCCCACAGGATGCAGTAGGCGTCGGAGCCGAGGCCGTTCGAGCACGGCTCGACCAGCGCCATCACCGCGGCGGAGGCGATCGCCGCGTCGACGGCGTTGCCGCCGCGCCAGATCGTCTGGAGGCCGGCCTGGGCCCCCAGCGGGTGCGAGGTCGAGACGACGTTGCGCCCGAACACGGGCATGCGGCGCGAGGAATAGCCGGCCGTCCAGTCGAAGCTCTGGGTCATCGAATTCCTCCTCACGCCCCGCCGAACACGGCGTCGAGGCGCGCCAGCGGACCTGCCAGATCGAACCCACGCTCGACAAGCCAGTTGTCGTTGAAAATCGTCGACCGGTAGCGTTCGCCGCTGTCGCAGAGCAGCGTCACGATGGCGCCCTCCCGGCCCGCCGCCTTCATCTCATCGATGAGCTGCATGCAGGCCCAGATGTTGGTCCCGGTCGACCCGCCGCAGGAGCGTCCGAGCAGCGAGCTCGCCACCCGCGCGGCGGCGATCGAGGCGGCGTCCGGAACGGCGATCATGCGGTCGACGAGGTCGGGCACGAAGGACGGCTCCACCCTTGCGCGGCCGATCCCCTCGATCACGCTCTCGCACCGGTCGACCCGGCGGACCGAGCGCTCGGCGTAGTGCCGGTGGAACACCGAACACTCCGGATCGGCGACGCACAGCGAGGTGTCGAACTTCCGGTAGCGGATGTAGCGGCCGATCGTGGCCGAGGTGCCGCCGGTGCCGGCCCCGCACACCACCCAGTCCGGGGTCGGCCGGGCCTCGAGCGCAAGCTGCGCGAACATCGACTCGGCGATGTTGTTGTTGCCGCGCCAGTCGGTCGCCCGCTCCGCGTAGGTGAACTGATCCATGAAGTGGCCGCCGATCTCGGCCGCCAGCCGCTCGGCCTCGCCCGAGACGTCGGGGTGGTCGACGAGATGCGCCTGCCCGCCATGGAACTCGATCGCGGCGATCTTCTCGCGCGCCGTCCGGCGCGGCATCACGGCGACGAACCGCAGGCCGAGCAGCTTTGCGAAATAGGCCTCGGAGATCGCGGTGGAGCCGCTCGAGGACTCCACGATGGTGGTCTCCGGCCCGATCCAACCGTTGCACAGCGCGTAGAGGAACAGCGAGCGCGCGAGCCGGTGCTTGAGGCTGCCGGTCGGGTGGCTCGACTCGTCCTTCACATAGAGCGCGATGCCCGGCGTCCGGGGGAGCTCGACGCGGATGAGATGCGTGTCGGCCGAGCGGTTGACGTCGGCCTCGATCTTGAAGATCGCCCGCGACACCCAGGCGCGCCGATCGGCCTCCGCGGTCGCCGACCGTCCTTCTTTCTCTTTGATCGCAAGCATCAGGAAGCTTTCAGTTCCGCCTCGGCGCGCGCGCGCAGCGCCGCCCGGTCGATCTTGTTGGTCGAGGCCAGCAGCATCTGGTCCAGGAACCAGACCCGGCGCGGGTGCTGGTACGCCGGCGCGTTTTCGAGCGCGAAGGCCTTGATGGCCTGCTCGTCGATGGTCGATCCCGGCTTGCGGACGATGAAGGCGACCGGCTTCTGCCCCTTGATGTCGTCGTCGACCGGCACGACGCTCGCCTGCAGCACCTCGGGATGCGTCTCCAGCACCGCCTCGACCTCGCCGGGGAAGATGTTCTCGCCGCCGGAGACGAACATGTCGTCGGTGCGGCCGACGAAGTAATAGAAGCCGTCCTCGTCGCGGCGGAACACGTCGCCGGTGTCGTAAAAGCCGTCGTCGGTGATCGGCGAGCGGACGTCCGGCCGGTTGTGATAGCCGAGCATGATGGCCGGGCTCTTCATCTGGAGCACGCCCTTTTCGGGCGCGTCCTCGCCGACCAGCCGCACCTCCACGCCCCGGTGCGGCTTGCCCACCGAGCCAGCCGGCTCGTCGCCCTGGCCGTAGAACACGACCGGGCCGCCTTCCGTGGTGCCGTAGGCGTTGATGATGCGCGCGTTCGGCAGGAGCTCGCGGATCTGGCCGGCGAGCGTGTCGTTGACGGGCGCGGAGCCCATCCGGACGACGCGCACGCTCGACAGATCGGCGTGCGACAGCGCCTCCTTCTCGCGCAGCATCATCGCGATCATCGGCGGCACGGCGGTCGCCCAGGTGCAGCGATGGCGGCCGATCGCCTCGATGAAGGCGCGCGCCTGGAACTGCGGCAGCAGCACGACCGTGGCGCCGCTGGCAAGCGACAGCAGCGCGTTGGCGAGCGCGTTCATGTGATAGAGCGGCGCCGCGATCAGCACGCGGTCGCCCGAGAGGTCGTCGTCGGCCATGCGGGCCTCGACCACCCAGACATGCGCGGCGTGGCTGAGCAGCACGCCCTTCGGCCGCCCGGTCGAGCCGGAGGTGTAGAGCATGAGCGCGGACTCGCGCGCCTCCGGCGCGACCGGATCGAAATCGGCGGGATCGAGCCAGTCGGCGAGCGTCGGCCCGTCGAAATCCACGACCTCGACGTCCACGCCGATCTGCTCGCGCCGCGCGGCGTCGCAGAACACGACGCGCGCGCCGCTGTCGGTGATCACATGCGTGATGGTCGCCTTGGGAAACTTGAAGTTGACCGGCGCCGCCACGATCCCGGCGCGCATGGCGCCGAGCATCAGCGCGAGATAGTCCGGCTGGTTCGCGGCCACGATCGCGATGCGGTCGCCGCGCGTGAGCCCATGCTTGACCAGGCCGCGCGCGAAGGCGTCAGCGCGAGCGTCGAGCTCGCGATAGGTCAGGATCGTCTCGGACTGGTCGGCGTCGATCCCGATGATCGCGATCCTCTCGGGATCGACGGTCGAACTCAGGATGTCTCCGAGATTGCGGGCGGTGGTCATGCGATGCTCCGGCATTCGAGGCTCAGCTCGAGCGAGGCGATGTCGAGGCGCCCGGCGTCGGCCGAGATCCGTCGCCACGTCACCCCGGTCAGCCCCGTCGCGGCCTGTTCCAGTCGATCGAGCCGCCGGAACTTGAGGCCGAGCTTCGTGAAGCGGGACCGTTGGCCGGGGACGACGTCGATATGGAAATCGTCCACCGTCACGCGCCACAGGTCGGGCGCGGCGTCGGCGGGACGGCCGGCCGCCGCGGCGTAGCGTCCGGCGGCGGTCTCCGGCTCCGGGGCCGCGACCTCGATCCGGTCGAAACCCGCGAAGCCGTTCGGGTGCTCGAGCCATTCCTCACGCCAGACGAGCTCCGGCGTGAGGTGCTGGCAGAAATAGACGCGGCCGGCGGGGAACAGCTCCCCCGCCACCCGCACGGTGCGGAAGCGCGCGTCGCGCGCCTCGCCGTCGATCTCGACCGGCCGCGAGAACGCGACCGGCTCCGTCGGAGACAAGCCCGCCGCCGACAGCCGCTGATAGGCGGCGTCGGCGTCGTCGGTCTTGAAGACGAGGCCGCTGAGCCCGAACGGGCTGTCCAGCACCTCCTGGCGCTGCTTGCCGGTCTCCGGCACCGCGACCAGCTCGAGATAGGCGCCCGGCGCCACCATCAGGTGATTGATGGAGCCGAGCGAGTGGCGGCCGAGCGGCGTCAGCGTGAAGCCGAGCGCCGCGAAGGTTTCGGCCGCCGCGTCCATGCCGCGCAGCGCATTGACCACGACGTGGTCGAGCGTCGTGGTCACTTGGCGGGCGCCGTCATGTAGACGCCGCGACCGCTGGCGAGCAGGCGGCCTTCCTGGTCGAGGATCTGGGCCTCGGCGACGGACAGCGTACCGCCGAACTTCACCACCTTGCCCTTCGCCGTCAGGTCGCCCTGCATGGCGGCGCGATGATAGTCGACCCGCAGGTCGACGGTCGGCACGCCGCGGCCGGTCTTCGAGACGAGCGCCCAGTCGGCGGTCAGGTCGACAAGCGTCGCCAGGATGCCGCCATGGACATAGCCGCGCTCGGCGTTGACGACCCATTCGGGCCGCCAGGTCGCCTTGAGCTCGATCTCGCCGTCTCCGACGGAGACGACCTTGAGTCCAAGCCACTGGTGGAACGGCCCACGCAGCAGCTTCTCCTCGACCTCGGCGGCGGTCAGCACGGGAGCCTCGCTCACGGCGTCACCACGATCTTGCCCATGACCTCGCGGTCACGGATCATCCGGAGGCCTTCGGCCGCCTCTTCGAGGCTGAGCTCCTTGTCGACCACCGGCTTCAGCGTGCCCTCCTGGATCATGTCCATGAGCGCGGCGAGGTCGTCGTCGTAGAAGGAGTTCGAGCCGATGACCTTGAGCTCGAAGCTCCAGATGTAGCGCAGGTCTTCCTTGGGATCGTGGCCGGCGGTGGCGCCGCAGACCAGGATCGAGCCGCCGCGCTTCACGCACTTGAGCGAGGGCGCCCAGGTGTCGCCGCCGGTGAAGTTGATGACGACGTCGACGCC
The DNA here is from genome assembly GCF_045505405.1 of Hansschlegelia beijingensis. Taxonomy (GTDB): domain Bacteria; phylum Pseudomonadota; class Alphaproteobacteria; order Rhizobiales; family Methylopilaceae; genus Methylopila; species Methylopila beijingensis_A. Next base: position 6,896 of record NZ_JBJKEX010000023.1, read on the forward strand.
GCCCTCATAGTTCCGGCGCTGCGGCTTGCCGTACTTCTCGATCGCCCACTTGGAGAAGTCGGTCTCGCGGTAGTTCACCACGTGATCGGCGCCGAGCTCCTTCAGCCGGTCCATCTTGTCCTGGCTGCCGGCGCAGGCGATGACCTCGCAGCCGAGCTGCTTGGCGAGCATCACGCAGCCCGTTCCGACGCCGCCCGAGGCGCCGAGGATCAGCACCTTGTCGCCAGCCTTCACCGTCTTGTGCGTAACCAGCATGCGGTGCGCGGTGCCGTAGGCGACGGGGAGCGAGGCCGCGTCCACGAAGCTAACCTTGTCGGGCATGCGGATCAGCTGGCCGACCGAGACCTTGCAGTACTGCGCCATGCCGCCGTCGAGCATTTCGCCCATCAGGCCCTTGCCCGGATAGAGCGGGTTGACGAGCACGCGGTCGCCGACCTTCCAGCCCGTGACGCCCTCGCCGAGCTCGGTGATCTCGCCGGCCATGTCGAGGCCGATGATCACCGGCAGCGGCACCTTGATGCCCGGCATGCCCTTCACGGTGAACACGTCATGATAGTTGAACGAGGAGGCTCCGACGCGGATCACAACATGGCCGGCGTCCGCCGTCGGGACCGGATAGTCGTCCACGACGGTCAAATCCGTGACGTCGCCGTGCTGCTTCAGCAGCAAAGCCTTCATGGTCGCAGTCATTTCGATGCTTTCTCTTTTGCGGCGCTTGCGCGCTTGTCGTTGGAACTAGGTGCGGGCGGCCGTCACTTGATGGCCTTGGACGCCTCGTAGGGCGCAGTCACGAGGGCCGCGTCCGGCAGAGCGCCCTTCACGGCGCCGACGGACTTGAACACCTCGAACTCGGTCTTCAGAGACGCCAGGTCGGCCGGCTCCATCGAGACGGAGTAGATGCCGTCCCAGAGCGCCGCATAGGCCTTGGCGTCGTCTTCCTTCATGTTGGCCGCCTGGACGAGCGCCTTGGCGACGGCCGCCTTGTCGGCCTTGCCGAACTCGTAGGCCTTGCGCATGCCGACGACGATCTTGGCGGCGGCCTCGGGATTGGCCTTCAGCCACTCGTTGCGCACCAGGCCCACGCCGAGCACGGGTGCGGCCTCGGCCTTGGAGAGCTTCTTCCACTCGTCGCGGAACGAGCCGATCTTGCGGAGCTTCACGTCCTTGATGAGCGCGAGCGTGACCGTGCGCAGCGAGGCGGCGTCGATGTCCTTCTGGACGAGGAACTGCGCGAGGCGCGGGTCGTTGCCCGGCACCTGCGTGTAGTCGCCCGGCTTGAAGCCATAGTTCTTCTCGAGGATCGCGGCCATGATCGCGGCCGTCGCGCTGCCGGCCGGCGAGCCGCCGATCTTCTTGCCCTTCAGGTCCTCCATGGACTTGATGGGGCTGTCCTCCGGCACCACGAAGTCGAGCTCGGCGATCTGGGTCGCCAGCATGATCGACATCGGCAGGCCGTCGGCCGCCACGCTCATGGAGGCCGCCGCCGGAGCGCCGATCGCGAAGTCGATCGCGCCCGCCGCCATCGCCTTGGTCGGCGCGTTCACGTCCGGGAACTTGACGTATTCGACGTCGAGGCCCTCAGCCTCCATGAACTTGCCGCTCTCGAGCACCGCTCCGAAGCCGAGGCTGACGCCCGAGCTCCAGTATCCGATGCGGACCTTCTCGGCGTGGGCCGGTCCGGCCGCCCCGAGAACGGCCGCGAAGGCGGCGGCGAACATTGCAATGCGCTTCACGACTGCTGCTCCAAAGTTTCGTTGCCGAACACGGGTGAGAAGTTCACTGGTTGCCGGCCTTCTTCTTCCAGGCGAAGAGGCGGCTTTCGAGCGGCTTGAGGACGAGGGATTCGATCGCGATCATCAGCGCGACCAGCGTCAGGGTCCATGCGAACACCTGATCGGTCTGGACGAGGTCGGCCGCCTGGCGCAGCCGATAGCCGATGCCGCTCGACGCCCCGAGAGTCTCGGCCACCAGGCTGACGCGGGCGCCGAACCCGAAGGCGAGGCGCGCGCCGGCGAAGAACGGCGGCAGGATCGTCGGCAGGTAGATCTTGAGCATCACCTGCAGGCGCGACATGCGGAAGGTCTGCGCCAGTTCGACGAAGTCCGCGTTCACCGTGCGGGTGCCCTGCCAGACATTCGTCAGGATCAGTGGCATGGCGGTCATGAAGACCACGAAGATCGTGGTCCAGTCGGACAGGCCGAACCAGATCAGCGCGAAGATCGCCCAGATGCTCGACGACACGGTGTTCACGACGGTGAGCACGGGCTCGAAGAACTCGCCGAGCTTCTCGTTCGCGCCGAGCAGGACGCCCAGCGGGACGCCGATCGCGGCGGCGAGCGCGAAGCCCATCAGCACGCGCCAGAACGTGATGCCGAAGTCCCGCCAGAAGCCGGCGGTCACCACGAGGCTCCACCAGGCCTCGAACACGCGCCCCGGGCTCGGCAGCACGAACGGCGCCGTGCCGAGCGAGGCGACCTGCCAGATGACGAGCAGCAGCACGAGCAGCAGCACGCGCATGGAGAGGACGCGGAGCCGCTTCTCGCGGGCGCCCTGGCTATAGCTGGCCTTGGGGCCGTCAGTCGGCCGTTTTTCAACGAGGGGCGTCGCGGCGGGCACCGGCATGCTCAAAGGCTCTCGCGCAGGGAGCGCGCCTCCTGTTGGACCTCCGCGGAGGTGCGGTCGCGGGGATAAGGAAGATCGATCGTGCGGGTCTCGCGGACGCGGCCCGGACGCGGGTTCAGCACCACCACCCTGCTCGCGAGCACGACAGCCTCTTCGACGTCGTGGGTGACGAACAGGATCGTCATCGACATGAGTTCGGCGATCCGCAGCACCTCGGCGTGCATCTGCTCGCGGATCGTGGGGTCGAGCTTCGAGAACGGCTCGTCCATCAGCAGAAGGGTGGGACGCGTCACCAGGCTGCGGGCGAGCGCCACGCGGCTGCGCATGCCGCCCGAAAGCTCGTGCGGGAAAACGTCGGCGAACTGCGAGAGGCCCACCAGTTCGAGCGTTTCGGCGACGCGCTTCTTGCGCTCGGCCCGGCCGACGCCGGCGGCCTCGAGACCGAAGGCGACGTTCTGGGCGGCGGTGCGCCAGGGGAGCAGGCGATCCTCCTGGAACATGTAGGTCATCGAGCGCCAGTCCTTGAACTCGCTCGCCTTGACCCCGTTCAGGAACAGGCAGCCGCGATCGGGCTCTATGAGCCCCGCCACGATGTTGAGAAGCGTGGACTTGCCGCAGCCCGAGGCGCCGACGATCGCCGTGATGGTCTTTTCGGGCGCCTCAAGGTCGATGTTCTGCAGGACGTGAAGGCTCTCGCCGTCCCTGCGCTCGAACCACTTGCTGACGCACTGTACTTTGACGGAGGCCATCCGGATCAGCCTTTCCAACCAACGGCGGGAGCGCCGACCGGGACGATTGCGGCGGCCTCCTTGAGGCTCGCAATGACCTTCTCCATGACCATATCGCGGAACGTTTCGACGTGCCGCCGCGCGACCTCTTCCGCCGCGTCGGCGTCCCCCGCCACAAGATGTCTGATCATCAGCGTGTGATCGTTCTCGATGTTGGGCCGCACCCGCTGCACGCCGAAACCGAGGGCCACCAGACGGGTCATCTCGTCCAGCAGTCCGGAGAGCGCGCGGCAGAGGCGGTCGTTGCCCGACGCCATGGCGATCGCCATGTGAAAGGACCGGTTGGCCTCGAGGAAGAAATCGATCTGGTTGCCCACGTCGCCCGGAAGCTGGCCGCGGCACGCATTCTCCAGGCGCTCGAGCTGGGCGCGGTTCACCCGTCCGGACGCAAGCCGGGCCGCCAGCGGCTCAAGCACCATGCGGAGCGAGAACACCTCGTCCACGTCCTTCACGGTGACCTGCGCCACCCGATAGCCGTGGCGCGGCATCGACGTCACCAGCCCGCCCTCGGTGAGCCGCTGCAGGGCGATCCTGAGGCTCGCCTTTCCGACCTGCAGACGCTCCATCATCTCGGGCTCAGTGAAGCGAGCGCCCGGCATGATGCGACAGGACACGATCTCCCGACGCAGAAGGTCGTAGGCCTGGTTGCCGCGCAAGGTGGTCTCGTGCATCGCGATCTTCGTTGACGAAGCGTCGGAGCCGGCGTTGGCCCTGAACAGTGTCATAAGTTCCCCACAACATTACGGTGAGCAGCTTACGGACCGGGAGTGAGAGGCCCAAGCCAAAACATTATGCATCGTAAACATGCTGAATTCGCCGAGGCATTCGCCTAAGCGGCTGCCTGCGCTTCTCTTTTCGGAATGGGCGCGCTCATCTTCCCCCCGCTGGCGCCCGCTTCAGCAGCATTCTGCACGACTGCTAGGCTGCCGGGCCCTCCGCCGTTCTGGCCCTCTATCACGACTCCGCGCGTCTCCAGCTAGCCGGCTGGACCAGATCTGACCCGCGCGCCGGTCAGATTCGGCGCGCGACCGCGGCGAGATCGTCGCGGAGGCGCGGCGCGGCGTGCTCGATGAAGGCGCGAAGGGTCGCGTTGCGGCGGGGCACAGGGTGGAACACGAGGCTGACTGGCGTCGCCTCGGGCTCGAACGCGTCGAGCAGCGTCACGAGCCGGCCCGCCGAGACGTGCTCGGCGACCTGATAGGACAGCGCCCGGCAGATTCCGTGCCCGCGCACGGCGGCGTCGATCGAGGTCCCGGCCGAGTTCAGCGCCAGGCGCGGCCGGATGTTGACCGAGAACGTCGCGCTCCGCCGCGCGCCGGTCTCGGCGAAGCGCCAGAGCGTCCCGGCGTCGCCCTCTTCCTCCCCGATGCAGACGTGGCGCTGCAGTTCGGCCGGGGTCGCCGGCGCGCCGGCCTGCTCGAGGTAGGCGGGCGCGGCGCAGACAAGCTTCCGCACCTCGCCGAGCTTCCGGGCGACGATCCCCGAATCCGGAAGCGGCGCGAGCCGGACCGCGACGTCCATGCCCTCTTCCACCAGATCGACCATCCGGTTGAGCAGCAACGCCCGGGCGCGCGCCGCCGGGTGCCGCGCCAGGAAGGTCTCGACGACCGGCATGACGTGCAGCCGGCCGAAGAGCTCCGGCGCAGTCACGGCGACGACGCCCTCGACACGGTCGCCTGACCGCCCTCCTTCGACCTCCTCGAGCTCGGCCAGCACCGTCCGGTACACCGCGAGACGCCGCTCGCCGGCGTCCGTCAGGCGCAGCCGCCGCGCGTTGCGGTGGATCAGCCGCTCGCCCGATCGCTCCTCCAGCATCTGCAGCGCCCGCGTCACCTTGGCGGGCGAGCAGGCGAACGTCCGGGCCGCCGCAGCGAGCGATCCCTGATCGACGGTCGCGACGAACATCGCCATGGCCTCAAGCCGGTCCATCGTTGCAGTTCCTGAAATGAAAGACTGCTGATTGGACGTCTTATGCCGAGTAACCGCAACTCATAGCTTCCGCCCCGAGAGACATGGACCCGGAGGAGGAGACGCCATGACGACGATGCGGACAGGTCTTGAGCGGCGGTCGGCGATCGCCGGGATCGGCCTTGGCGGCCTTGCGAGCGCCGCCGCGCTGGCCGACGAAAAGGCGCCGGCGCCGCCCGGATCCAAGGACGAAACCACGCTACGCTTCGGAACCCGGCAGGTCGGCGACGTGACGGTGTTCTACCGCGAGGCCGGCCGGGCGGACGCGCCCGTGCTTCTGCTGCTGCATGGATTTCCGACCGCGGGCCACATGTTCCGCGACCTGATCCCGCGGCTCGCCGACCGCTACCGCGTGATCGCGCCTGACCTCGCCGGCTTCGGCAACACCGTCGCGCCGCCGAGAGCCTCGTTCGACTACAGCTTCGACAACCTCGCGAAGGTGGCGGAGGGCTTCGTCGAGGCCATGGGGCTCACCCGGTACGCCCTCTACGTCTTCGACTACGGCGCCCCGACCGGGTATCGCCTCGCCATGGCGCATCCCGAACGCGTCACCGCGATCATCAGCCAGAACGGCAACGCCTATACGGAAGGCTTCAGCGCGGAATGGGGCCCCTGGGAGGCCTACTGGCGCGATCCTTCCCCCGAGAACCGCGAAGCCTGCCGGGCCTCGCTGACCGACGAGGCGATCCGCTTTCAGTACCTGCACGGCGCGCCCGAAGGCCGGGTCTCGCCTGACGGGATGACGCTCGACATGCATTACATGCGCCGTCCGGAGGCGCAGGAGATCCAGCTCGACCTGATCCTGAGCTATCGCACCAACGTCGCGCTTTATCCGGACTTCCAGGCCTATTTCCGCAAGCATCAGCCGCCGCTGCTTGCGGTCTGGGGCCGCAACGACGCGTTCTTCATCCCCGCTGGCGCGAAGGCCTATGCGCGCGACCTGCCGAAGGCCGAGATCCACCTGATCGACGCCGGCCATTTCGCGCTCGAGACGCATTCGGCGGAGATCGCCCGAAGGATGGGGGATTTCCTCCAGCGCAACGGCGTCTGAGGCGCGGCCTCGGCGGAGACGTCAGCGCCAGCCGAGCGCCGGCGCGACATGCTTCAGGATGGCCTCGATCACGTGGGCGTTGTAGGCGACGCCGAGCTGGTTCGGGACCGTCAGGAGCAGCGTGTCGGCTTCGGCGATCGCCTCGTCCGCCTTCAGCTGCTCGACGAGCCGGTCGGGCTCGGCCGCGTAGGACCGGCCGAAGATCGCGCGCATGTCGTCGATGATTCCGATCTGGTCGTCGCCGTCGCCACGTCCGAAATAGGCGCGGTCGCGGTCGTCAACGAGCGCGAAGATCGAGCGCGAGACCGAGACGCGCGGGGTCCGCGCGTGGCCGGCCTCCTTCCAGGCGTCGCGATAGGCCCGGATCTGCTTCGCCTGCTGCACGTGGAACGGCTCGCCGGTCTCATCCTTCTTCAGGGTGGAGCTCTGCAGGTTCATGCCCTGCCTGGCGGCCCAGACGGCGGTGTCGTTGGAGGCCGAGCCCCACCAGATGCGTTCGCGAAGGCCGGGCGAATGCGGCTCGATGCGCAGCAATCCCGGCGGGTTCGGGAACATCGGGCGCGGGTTCGGCTCGGCGAAGCCTTCTCCCTTCAGCACGTCGAGGAAGACTTCGGCGTGGCGGCGGCCCATGTCGGCGTCGGTCTCGCCCTCGGCAGGCGCGAAGCCGAAGTGGCGCCAGCCCTCGATTACCTGTTCGGGCGACCCACGGCTGATGCCGAGCTGCAGCCGGCCGCCCGCGATCAGGTCCGCCGCGCCCGCATCCTCCGCCATGTACAGCGGGTTCTCGTAGCGCATGTCGATCACGCCGGTGCCGATCTCGATGCGGCTCGTCCTGGCGCCGACCGCCGCGAGGAGCGGGAACGGCGAGGCGAGCTGGCGGGCGAAGTGATGGACGCGGAAATAGGCGCCGTCGGCGCCGAGCTCCTCCGCCGCGACCGCTAGGTCGATCGACTGAAGCAGCGTGTCGCCGGCCGAACGCGTCTGCGACTGCGCGGAAGGCGACCAGTGGCCGAAGGACAGGAAGCCGATCGTCTTCATGCGTTGCGTTCCTTTCGCCGGTCCAGGGAGCCGAAGGCGGCCCCTGGGCCGATCAGCCGAGAATAGCCGTCACGCGGATCTCGATCCGCATCGTCGGCAGTCCGAGCGCCTCGACCCCCGTCTGCGTCCAGATCGGCGCGTGGTCGGGCATGTAGCGCCGATAGAGCCTGCTCATCGTCTCGTTCACCTCCGGAGGGAAGCCGCCGACGTGGTATGAGTTGACGTGGACGACGTGCCGCCAGTCCGCGCCCGCCGTTGCGAGCGTCCGCTCGACATTGCGGAACGCCTGGGCGATCTCGTCCTCGAGCGCCTCGGGGATCTGCAGGTCGTCGTCCCAGCCGCCCTGCCCGGAGATCTCGACGCGGTTCCCGATCTTCACCGCCTGCGAATAGTGCAGCAGGTCGCGCAGACGCTCGCCATAGCCGGGCGTGACGAAGAATTCCGGCTTTTCCATCGTGGTTTCCTGTCGAATTTTTCTGACGGGGCGTTCCGACCGGCTCGACGCGGACGCGCGACACGCGGAAGAAGCGGACGCGCGGCGCCGCCCGGTCAGAACATCCCGTTCGGGTTTGCGGATGTTTTGGGCAGGATCTGGAGCACGTCCCAGTGCTCGATGATCCTGCCGTGGCCCCCCCAACTGGCCCGCGCGGTCCGGAGCGATCGCCGGACGTCGAGGCACCGCCTCAGAACTGGGCCATGCCCCCGTCGACGAACAGCTCGGCGCCGTTCACGAAGCTGGAGGCGTCCGAGGCGAGGAAGACCGCCACCTTGCCGGTCTCGTCGGGATCGCCGATGCGGCCGAGCGGGACCTGTGAGGTGAGGTAGTCGATCAGCCCTTCCGCCTGCTCCGCGACGCCGCGCAGAGCCGGCGTGTCGATCGGTCCGGGACTCAGCACGTTGACGCGGATGTTGCAGCCCTTGAGGTCGAGGATCCAGCTCCGCACGAAGTTCCGGATGGCGGCCTTCGTCCCGCTGTAGACGCTGAACGCCTCGGTTCCCATGATCGAGGTCGTCGAGCCCGTGACGATGACGGAGCCGCCGGCCCGCATGAGCGGCAGGGCCTTCTGCACCGTGAACAGAACGCCCTTCACGTTGATCGCGAACGTGCTGTCGAAATGCTCCTCGGTGATCTCGCCAAGCTTCGCGAGACTGCCCCCGCCGGCGTTCGCCACCAGCACGTCGATGCGGCCGTGGGTTCTTTCCACCTCGGCGTAAAGCGCGTCGAGGTCAGCCAGGACGGCGACGTCGGCCCGGAACGCCGAGGCCTTCGGGCCGATCTCGGCGACCGCCGCGTCAAGCTCGGCCTGGCGACGGCCGGTGATCACCACCGTGGCGCCTTCCGAGACGAAGCGCTTGGCGATCCCGAGGCCGATCCCGGTGCTGCCTCCCGTTACGACCGCGACTTTGCCTTCGAGGGAATTCGACATGGTGCGCTCCAAGTATGCGCGTGGAGCCGAAGGTCCGGCCCGACGCAGCGATTTGTACCAACCGTTATGGTACCGGTCGGTACGGTTCGCGAGACGCCCTGTCAAATATATTATACCGTCCGTTATGAAATCCGCGTGAGCCTGCGGGGAGGAGGCGGTGGAGCCGGTGCTCCCCCCGCCGGCTGGCCCAGCGGCCGCGGCCCGCCGGCGATCACCCGCCCAGATAGGCCTCCCGGACGTTCGGATCGGCGAGCAGATCGGCCCCCGTCCCGCGCTTCACGACGCGACCCGTCTCGATCAGATAGGCGTGGTCACAGATCTCGAGCGCCGCGAAGGCGTTCTGTTCGACGAGCAGCACCGTCGCCCCCGCGTCGCGGATGCCGCTGATGATGCCGAGGGTCTGCTCGACGATCCTGGGGGCGAGACCGAGCGACGGCTCGTCGAACATCACGAGCTTCGGACGCGACATCAGCGCCCGGCCGATCGCGAGCATCTGCTGCTCGCCGCCCGAGAGCGTGCCGGCCGCCTGGCGCCTGCGCTCGGCGAGGCGGGGGAAGTCGGAGTAGACCCGGTCGAAATCCTCCCGGACGCGGATCGGGTCCTTCCGGAGATAGGCGCCCATCGCGAGGTTGTCGGCGACGCTCATGTAGGGAAATACGCGCCGCCCTTCCGGGCAATGCGCGATGCCGGCGGCGAGCACCTGGGCGGGATCGACCCCGGTGATGTCCTGGCCCTCGAAGCGGATCGTCCCGGCGCGCGCTTTCACGAGCCCGGAGATCGCCCGAAGGGTCGTGGACTTTCCGGCCCCGTTGGCGCCGATGAGCGCGACGAGCTCGCCCTTCCCGACGTCGAGGCTGACGCCCTTGAGCGCCGAGACCGGCCCGTAGCCGCATTCGAGGTCACGGATCTCAAGCATGGGCGGCCTCCCGTTCGGCCTCGCGAGCGGCGGCGCTCTTGCCAAGATAGGCTTCGATCACGGCGGGGTCGGAGCGGATCTCGTCCGGCGTCCCGTCGGCGATCAGCTTGCCGTGGTTCAGCGCCACGATCCGGTCGGAGACCTCCATCACCATCGGCATGTCGTGCTCGACCAGCAGGATCGTCACGCCGCGGTCCCGCACCGAGCGGATCAGGCGCACGAAGTTCTGGGTCTCGGAGGCGTTCATGCCCGACACCGGCTCGTCGAGCAGCAGCATGGAAGGCTCCGTCGCGAGGGCGAGCGCGACGCCGACCAGCCGCTGTTCGCCGTAGGAGAGCGCGCCGGCCCGTTCGTCCGCGCGCGCGGACAGGCCGACCCAGTCGATCAGCGCCCTCGCCTTCTCACGGCGCGCGGCCTCGCCTGCGCGCTCGCGCGGCAGGTTGAAGATCGCCTCGAGCAGGGTCGCGCCGCGGTCCTCGCGGTGCAGGCCGATCAGCACGTTGTCGGTCACCGTGTCGTTCGGAAACACGCTGGTGCGCTGGAAGGTGCGGGCGAGGCCGAGCCGGTTGATGCGATTCGGGGACAGGCCCGACAGGCTCGTCCCGCGCAGGCGGACCTCGCCCTGGGTCGGCTTGAGGAAGCCCGTGACGACGTTGAACGCGGTGGTCTTGCCCGCCCCGTTCGGCCCGATGAGGCTCAGGATCTCGCCTTCCCGGACGTCGAAGTGCAGGTCCGCGATCGCGACCAGCCCGCCGAAGCGCACGCCGACATGATCGACGGAGAGGATCGGAGCCGCGTTCGCGCTCATGGCTGGCCCTCGAGTTGCGGCTGGGCGACGGGCGATCGCGCGGGCGCGCGCCGGCGCGACGCGAACCAGTCGTCGAGGTAGGGCGCGATCCCGCGCGGCATGACGAACAGGATGGCGATCAGCACCGCGCCGTAGACGATCCACTGCGCCTCCGGCGCCATGTAGGGTCGCAGCGCCACCGGCAGCGTGCCGAAGATCAGGCCGCCGATCACGGGGCCTGCGAGCGCGCCCTTGCCGCCGCTCACCACCATGATCACCATCGTGACCGTGTAGGTGAAGAGGAAGACATCGGGATCGATGATGCGGAAGTAATGGGCGTAGAGGCTGCCCGCCGCGCCCGCGATCGCGGCCGAGATGGCGGCCGCGACGGTGAGCGTGCGGGTGGCGTTGACGCCGACCGAGATGGCGAGCTGCTCGTTCTCCTTCAGCCCGCGCATCGCGCGGCCGAAGCGCGAGCTCACCAGCCGCGCCACGACCACATAGGCGAGCGCCGCCACGGCGAGCATCAGGTAGTAGTTCTGCGCCTTGGTCCTCAGCGTGATCTCGCCGAGGCCCGGGAAGCCGATCTTCATCTGCGGGATCGCGGTGAGCGCGAGCGGCCCCTGCGTGAGCTCCACCCAGTTCAGCGCGACCAGGCGCACGACTTCGGCGAAGCAGATCGTGACGATCACGAAATACGCGCCGCGGACCCGGAACGAGAGCCGTCCGACGACATAGCCGCAGGCGCCCGAGATAAGGATCGCGACGAGGAAGCCCGCAAACGGGTGCCAGCCCTCATGGACGATGCGGAAGTCCCCGACGATCCCGATGTCGAAGCCGAGCGTCGTGAGCGCGCTGGCGTAGGCCCCGATCCCGAAGAACGCGATGTGGCCGAGGCTGAGCTGGCCGGTGTAGCCGAGCAGCAGGTTCAGGCTGATCGCCCCGATCGTGAAGATGCCGCCGGTGATCAGGGCGTTGAGGAGATAGGGGTCCTTGAGCACGAGCGGCAGCAGCGCGAGGACGACGAGAATGACGGGGGGCAGATAGCGGGTCATCCGACGCGCTCCGCCCGGGCGAACAGGCCCGTAGGTTTCGCCAGCAGCACGGCGATGATGATCAGGAAGCCCATCGCGTCGCGGTAGCCGGACGACACGTAGCCGGCGCCGAACTCCTCCGCGAGCGCGAGGATGAAGCCGCCGAGCGCAGCGCCCGTGATGGAGCCCAGCCCGCCGAGGATGACGATGGCGAAGGCCTTCACGGCGGCGAGGTCGCCCATCTGGGGAAACACCACATAGACCGGGCCGAGCAAGGCGCCGGCCGCGGCCGCGAGGCTGGAGCCGAGGGCGAAGGTCGCGGTGTAGATGAAGCGCACATTGACCCCCATCAGCGCGGCGGCGTCGGAGTCCTGGAACGTCGCGCGCATCGCGCGGCCGAGCCGCGTGCCGTTGATCAGCGCGTAGGCGAGCGCGATCAGCGCGGCCGCCGCGACCAGCACGAACAGCCTGAGCCACGAGATCGAGACCGAGCCGAGCGTCAGCGGCGCGTCCGGGAAGGGCGACGGGATGGCCTTCGCGACCCCGCCGAAGATCCAGAGCGTGCCGGACTGCAGGATGATCCCGGCGCCGATCATCACCAGCATCGTGGTGTCGATGTCGGCGCCTCTGAGCGGCCGCAGCAGCGTCAGCTCGATCGCGGCGCCGAGCGCGAGCCCGGCCACGATCGAAAACGGCAGCGCCACGAAGAAGTTGAGCCCCAGAGCCGTGGAGGCGATGAACATCGCGTAGGCGCCGAAGGTGTAGAGCGCGCCGTGGGTGAAGTTCACGACGTTCATGATGCCGAAGATCAGCGTCAGGCCGATCCCGAGCAGCGCGTATGCGCCGCCCAGGACCATGGCGTTGACGAGATGCTGGAGGAACTGGTCCACGGACGGACTCCCTTCGCGGCGCCCCTTAGAGCTTGACCTCGCCGATCGCGCCGTCGGCGATCTCGATCAGGTACACGCCGGGCTTGCTCTGCCCGCTCTCCTTGCCCTCGGGCCCGGCCTTGGCGAAGGCGATCTGACCATTGAGGCCGGTGAAGTTGACGTCCCAGAACGCCTTCTGGATCGCCTTGGGGTCGGTGGAGCCGGCCTTCTCGATCGCCGCCGCGATGGTGCGGACGCCGTCATAGCCGCGGAAGCTCTCCGTCGAGCCGGCGAAGGGATAGCCGCGGCTCTTCCACTCGCCGAGGAAGTAGGCGGTAGCCTTCGGGTCCGGGGTCTTCTCCGGCGACCAGGGCAGGAAGGTCGTGAGATGCATCGTCTTGTCGGCTGCCGAGCCCGCCTGGGCGAGGATCTGGTCGGGGTTCTGCGAACCGCCGGTGGTGACGACGCGCTTCTTCACGCCCATCGCGGCCATCTGCTTGAAGACCAGCGTCAGCTGGTCCACGGCGGCCGTGATCATGAGCGTGTCGGAGTCGGTTCCCTTGATCTTGGCGAGCTGGGCGCTCATGTCCTGCGCGCCCGCGTCCATCGTCTCGGTCAGGCCGACCTGGACCCCTTTGCCCTTCAGCATCTTGCCGAAGTCGACCGCCGCGCCGCGACCCCAGTCATTGTTGATGACGAGGAAGTCGACCTTCTTCACCCCGAGCTTCTCGACCATCGGCGCGAAGGCTTCCGCCTCGAGCGCGGACGGCGGCGAGATGCGGAACACGAACGGGTTGCCGGAGGTCGTGATCTTGCCCGACGACGAGGTCTCGACCAGCATCGGGATCTCGTATTCCTCGAGCTTCGGCAGGACCGCGAGCGTCAGGCTGGACCCCCACGCCCCCATCATGACGGGCGTCTTGTCGCTGGTGATCAGCTTCTCGGCGACCGCGGCCGCCTCGGTCGGGTTCGACTTGTTGTCCTCGATGACGAGCTGGATCTTCTTGCCCAGCACGCCGCCCTTGGCGTTGATCTCGTCGGCCGCGATCTTGGCGCCGTTGACCACATAGGATCCGGAGGCCGCGAAGGCCCCCGTCAGCGGCTGGTTGACGCCGATCTTGATGACGTCTTCGGCGGCGGCAGGGCCCGCGAGAAGGGCCATGGCCACGGCTGCGATCGATGCGATGCGATAGGTCGGCATGGCGATCTCCTAGGGATCAGGGGCGGGAAGTCATCGGGACGCTCCGCCGGGGCGGATGCGCTTGAGCCAGGACGAGATCCGGCCGAACAGAAGGCCGGTCACGAGGCGAAGGGGATTGAGCCCGGAGGACGGGGAGCCGCGGTCCTGCGGGAGGTCGCGGCCCGCCAGGCGGTCCTCGAGGTTTCGGACGAACTCGGCGGTCAGCCGCCCGGCGACGTCGCGCACCAGCCCGGGCCGCCCGAATTGTGCGAGCGGTCCCTTGAGCGTGTACCCGACGGTCAGGATCACCTCGGAGGCGTCGGGCGTCGCGCCTTCGGCCACCCGGTAGCGGATTTCTCCCTGCGCGCCGGAGCGGCCGTCGGCGCCGGCGCCAAGGATCCGCCCCGCGCGTTCGGGCTC
>NZ_JBJKEX010000240.1:0-4630 GCF_045505405.1 Hansschlegelia beijingensis
CATGCGCCGGGCCCGCGCCGCGCAGGAAACCTTCGCGGACGCCGACCAGGCCCGCGTCGACGAGGCGGTGCGCGCGCTCGCCTGGTCGCTCTACAAGCCCGAGCACGCGCAGGAGCTCGCGACGCTCGCGGTCGAGGACACCGGCCTCGGCAATGTGCCGGACAAGGTGATCAAGAAGCAGCGTAAGACCTTCGGGACCCTGCGCGACCTGCTGCGGGCGAAGACAGTCGGCGAGATCGAGCGCGACGAGGCGAGGGGGATCGTGAAGTTCGCCAAGCCCCTCGGAGTGGTGGGCGCGGTGACGCCCTCCACCAACCCGGGCGCGACGCCGGTCAACAAGGCCATGATGGCGATCAAGGGCCGCAACGCGATCATCATCGCGCCGTCGCCGCTCGGCCACCGCACCACCGAGAAGGCCGTGAACTTCATGCGCGACGGGCTCGAGGCGATCGGCCTGCCCGCCGACCTCGTGCAGATCCTGCCGGCGCCGATCACCAAGGAGGTGACGCAGGCGCTGATGAGCGCGGTCGAACTCGTGGTCGTCACCGGTTCGCAGGACAATGTCCGCCGCGCCTATTCGAGCGGCACGCCCGCGATCGGCGTCGGCGCCGGCAACGTGCCGGTCATGATCGACGAAACCGCCGACCTCGACGCCGCCGCGCGCAAGATCTGCGCGTCGAAGATCTTCGATAACGCCACCTCGTGCTCGTCGGAGAACGCGGTCGTCATCGTGGACGAGGTCTATGACGCCGCGATCGCCGCGCTCGAGCGGGCAGGAGGCTTCCTGGTCGACCCGAGCCTGAAGGACAAGGTCGTCGGCGAACTCTGGAAGAACGGCAAGCTCAACCGTCACCTCATCGCCCGCGACGCCCCGACGCTCGCGGCCGCCTTCGGTCTGCCGGAAGCCGCCCAGCAGGCGCGCTTCTTCATGGTGGAGGAGACCGGCGTCGGCCGCGGCCACCCGCTCTCGGGCGAGAAGCTCGCGCTGGTGCTCACCGTCTATCGCGCCGCCGACTTCGAGGCCGCCAAGGCCAAGACCCGCGAGATCCTGGAGTTCCAGGGCAAGGGGCATTCAATCGGCCTGCACACCACGCGGCCCGACCGCGCGCGGGAGCTCGCAGAGGAGATGCCCGTGGTGCGGGTCCTGATGAACTTCGCGCACACCTTCGGGAACGGAGGAGGCTTCGACAGCGGGCTCGAGTTCACGCTCTCGATGGGCTGCGGCTCCTGGCAGAAGAATTCGCTCTCGGAGAACCTGAACTACCGCCACTTCATCAACATCACCCATCTGGTGACGCCGATCCCCGAGGACAAGCCGTCCGAAGAAGCTTTGTTCGGCCCCCACTGGACCAAGTACGGGAAGTAACGCTGATGAAACTCGAAGAACATGCGGCGAAGTCGGTCGTGCTGCGGCCGGCTGGCGCGCCGATCGGGAACGCGCGTCTCTGCGTGAGCCCGGAAGAGGTGGCGGAGGCGGTCCGCGCGGTCGGGCCTGCGGTGGTGAAGGCCCAGGTGCCGAGCGGAAAGCGCGGCAAGGCCGGCGGCATCAAGGTCGCGGACACGCCCGAGGAGGGCGCGGAGGTCGCCAGGAAGATCCTCGGCATGACGATCGGCGGGGACGTCGTTGAGCGCGTGCTCGTCGAGGAGAAGGCGGCGATCGCCCGCGAGTTCTATGCCGCGGTGCTGATCGACGTCGCGAACCGCAGTCCGCTGGTGCTGTTCTCCACCGAGGGGGGCATGGACATCGAGGAGGTCGCGCTCGACCGGCCGGACGCCATTCGCCGCCATGTGGTGGATGTGCTCGAAGGCTTCGGCGAGGCCGAGGCCAGGGCGATGCTGCGCGGCCTCGAACTCGGTTCGGCGGAGGCGGGCGTCGTCGACATCCTCGCCAAACTCTACCGGATCTTCCGCGAGCGCGACGCCGAGCTCGTCGAGATCAATCCGCTGGCGGAGCTCAAGGACGGGCGCGTGGTGGCGCTCGACTGCAAATTCGTCGGCGACGACGCCTCGCGCGACCTGCAGCCCGAGATCGCGGCCGCGGCGACCCCGGACAAGCAGACCGAACTCGAACGGCGCGGCGCGGAGGCGGACCTCAAGTTCATCCAGCTCGACGGCAATGTCGGAGTGCTGGCGAACGGCGCCGGGCTGACCATGACCACGATGGACGTCATCAACCACGCGGGCGGGCGGCCGGCGAACTTCCTCGAGATCGGCGGCGAGGCCTACACCAAGGCCGAGATCGCGCTCGATCTCGTGCTGTCGAACCCCGGCGTCAAAAGCCTTGTGGTGAACTTCTGCGGAGCCTTCGCCCGCACCGACGTCATGGCCGAGGGCGTGGTGAAGGCGTGGGAGACGCTGAAGCCCAGCGTGCCGGTGTTCTTCTCGATCCACGGCACCGGCGAGGACGAGGCGGTGGCGCTCGTCCGCGACCGGCTCGGGCTCGAACCCTACGATCTCATGGAGGACGCGGTGAAGGCCGCGGTCGAGGCGGCGCAATGATCTATCGCAGCGGACAAAAGGTCCTCGTCCAGGGGATCACGGGAAAGCAGGGGACCTTCTGGTCCCAGAAGATGATGGAGATGGGCGCCTCGGTGGTCGCTGGCGTGAACCCCAAGCGCGCCGGCGAGACCCATCTCGGCGTGCCGGTGTTCGCGAGCGCGGTCGAAGCCACCAGGCAGATCGCGTGCGACATCTCGGTGATCTTTGTGCCGCCGATGCTGGCGCGCGACGCGATCGTGGACGCGATCGACGCCGGGATCGGATGCGTCGTCGTGCTGACCGAGCACATTCCGGCGCAGCACGTGCTGGAGATCCACGCGCGGGCCAAACGCGCCGGCTGCCGGATCGTCGGGCCGAACACAGCCGGCATCGTGACGCCGGGCGAGGGCTTCGTCGGGATCATGCCGGGTCACAACCCCAACATCTTCAAGCCGGGTCATGTGGGCGTCATCTCGCGCTCGGGCAGCCTCGGCACGCTGATCTGCCTGAACCTCACGCGCGCGGGCCTCGGCCAGTCGGCCTTCATCGGCATCGGGGGCGACCCGATGATCGGCACGACGACGCGCGACGCGCTCGAGGCGCTCGACCGCGACGAGCGCACCCACGCGATCGCGATGATCGGCGAGATCGGCGGGACGATGGAGGAGGAGGCGGCCGAATACGCCAGGACGATGCGCAAGCCGATCGCCTCCTTCATCGCCGGACGGTCTTCTCCCCCGGACAAGAAGATGGGCCATGCGGGCGCGATCGTGACGGGCGGCCGCGGCGGCTACGCCTCGAAGCGCGAGGCGCTCGAGCAGGCGGGCGTCCGCGTCGTCGACACGCCGCACGAAATCGCCATCGCGCTCGCCGGCGTCTCCGCTTAAAAATGCCGGAATAACAGGGCGCGCGGCGGAGTCCTCGCCGCGCGTAGCCCTTCTGGCGCAGTCTCCCTCAACACAAGAGGCATCATGGCGGAGCCGGTCATCCTGGTCCTCAATGCGGGCTCCTCGAGCGTCAAGTTCGCGGCTTATGAGGCCGGTCCCGAAGGCGTCGGAGCGGCGCGCTGGCGGGGGCAGGTCGAGAACATTCCAGACGACCCGACGCTCACGCTTTCCGAAGACGACCGCCGCGTGGTCAACGGCGAGAAGCTCAGAGCCTCCGGGGTCACGGGCCATGCCGACGCAGTGCGGGTTTCGCTGAAGCGGCTGTTTGACTTGTTCGGCCGCGAACGGCTGATCGCGGCGGGCCATCGCGTCGTCCACGGCGGGGCGGAGTTCGGCGCGCCGGCGCTGGTCGACGACGCGACCTTCGCGCGCCTCGAAGCCCTCATCCCGCTCGCGCCGCTTCATCAGCCGCATAATCTCGCGGGGATGCGCGCGGTGGCCGAGGTCGCGCCGGGCCTGCCACAGGTCGCGTCCTTCGACACGAGCTTCCACCGCACCATCCCGGCCGTCGCCTACACCATCGCCCTGCCGAGGGAGCTCCGCGAGAAGGGGCTCAGGCGCTACGGCTTCCACGGCATCTCCTACTCCTACATCGCGAGCCAACTGCCGAAGCGGCTGTCGGAGGCCGAGCGCGGCCGGGTGGTCGTGGCTCATCTCGGCAACGGCGCCAGTCTCTGCGCGCTGCGGGACGGCAGGTCCGTCGAGACCACCATGGGCTTTTCCGCGCTCGACGGCCTGCTGATGGGCACGCGCTGCGGACTGCTCGACCCCGGCGTGCTGCTCTACCTGATGCGCGAGCGCGGCGACGACGTCGAAAGCCTCGAGGAACTGCTCTACCGCCGCGGCGGGCTTCTGGGCCTGTCCGGCGTCAGCGCCGACATGCGCGAGGTGCTGGCGAGCGAGGAGCCGGATGCGCGGCTGGCGGCCGAGCAGTTCGTCTACCGCATCGTCCGCGAGGTCGGAGCGATGGCGTCCGTTCTTGGCGGCCTGGACGCGCTGGTGTTCACCGCGGGGATCGGCGAGCACTCGGCTGAGATCCGCGAGCGTGTCTGCGCCGGGCTCGACTGGCTCGGCCTGTCTTTCGACCGGGAAGCCAGCGCGCGGTCGGCCGAGCGCATCAGCGCGGCGGGAAGCCGGGTCGCGGCCTTCGTGATCCCGACCGACGAAGAGGGCGTCATCGCGCGCGACGCCGCGGCGCTCGCCGC
>NZ_JBJKEX010000241.1:0-4573 GCF_045505405.1 Hansschlegelia beijingensis
CGCGCTGGGCGTCGCGGTGACGGACGACCCGCTGCCGCTCGTGGCGGCGGCCGACGGGGCGCTCGACTTCACCACGCCTGACGCGACCGTCGCGCTGTCCGAGCTCGCCGCGCAGGGACGAATCGTCCACGTCATCGGCACCACCGGCCTCGCGGAGTCGCATCTGCAGCGGCTGGACGCCGCGGCGCGGCACGCCGTGATCGTGCGCTCCGGGAACATGAGCCTCGGCGTCAATCTTCTCGCCGCGCTGGTGCGTCAGGCCGCGAGCGCGCTCGGGCCGGACTGGGACATCGAGGTGCTCGAGATGCATCACCGGGCGAAGGTCGACGCGCCGTCCGGCACCGCCCTGCTCTTGGGCGAGGCGGCGGCCGCAGGCCGCGAGCTTTCGCTTGAGGAGAACGCCGTCCGTTCGCGCGACGGCCATACGGGGCCGCGTCCGAAGGGCTCGATCGGCTTCGCGACGCTGCGTGGCGGCACCGTGGTCGGCGATCACACGGTTATCTTCGCCGGCGCCGGCGAGCGCGTCGAACTCAGCCACCGTGCGGAAGACCGCATGATTTTCGCGCGCGGCGCCGTAAAGGCGGCCCTGTGGGGTTTCCGCCGCAAACCTGGGCACTATTCGATGGCCGACGTGCTCGGGCTGCCGTCCGCCTGAGCAAAACCTCCGGTGCAATCCGGCGGCGCCTGCGATAAGGGATCGCTGCCGCCGCCGCGGCGCCGCTTCTGGAGCTCTGCGTATGGATCGTCGCCTCGTCCTCGTCCGTCACGGTCAGAGCGAGTGGAATCTCAAGAACCTCTTCACCGGGTGGAAGGATCCGGAGCTTACGGAGCGGGGCCTTGAGGAAGCGAGGGAGGCCGGACGCCGCCTCAAGGCGGAAGGGCTCAAGTTCGACATCGCCTTCACGTCGAAGCTGCGGCGCGCCAAGCGCACCAATCAGCTCATTCTCGAGGAGCTCGGGCAGCGCGGGCTGCAGACGATCGAGGATGAGGCGCTCAACGAGCGCGACTATGGCGAACTGACCGGCCTCAACAAGGACGACGCGCGCAAGACCTGGGGAGACGGGCGGGTGCTGCTGTGGCGGCGCTCCTACGACGTCGCGCCTCCCGGCGGCGAGAGCCTCCGCGATACGGTCGCCCGCGCCCTCCCCTATTTCGTCCGCGAGATCCTGCCTCACGTGCTGCGCGGCGAGACCACGCTGGTCACGGCCCACGGCAACTCGCTGCGCGCGCTGATTATGACGCTCGAGCGGCTCTCGCCCGACGCGCTGCTCGAGCGCGAGCTCTTCACGGGCGCGCCGATCATCTACGAGATGAACGCCGACTCGACGATCGCGTCGATCCGGGATCTCGCCCGTCCGCTGGCGCCGCAGGCGCAATAGGCGCGGCGCCCGGACCGGCGAGCCGCGACGATAGGCATCAGAAAGATGTGATTGGTCCGCGAAGCGGACGCCGCCATCTTTGATCCATGGCGCGTTCGGCGGATGCGAGGCGTGGCACGGCGGCGGCGGGGCTGAGCTCGCTGGCGGCCGTCGCTTTTCTCCTGCTCGCCGCAGCGCCGCTCCGCGCCGATGACACGGCCGCGAAGCCACCATCCGCGGACGCTTCAGGTCGCAGCGACCCGTGCGGCGGGATCGACCTGGTCCAGGCGCTCAAGTTGAGCGACCCGCCGAGCTTCGAGAAATTCGAGAACAGCGCCCGCGCGATCGCCAACGGGCAGGGCCTGCTCTGGCGCATCGAGAGCCGCGCCGGGAAGGTCTCGTATCTGTTCGGCACGATGCACTCGAGCGAACCCGCGGCCAAGAGCTTCGACGATCTCGTGCTGCGGGCGCTCGGCCGCTCGTCGGTCGTGGCGACGGAATTGCCCGGCGCGAGCACCCGGCGGGTGGCGGCCGAGCTCCGCCGGCTGGTCGCCAACAGGTCGTTCCGGCCGCAGGGCGCCGCGCTGTCGGGACTGCCGGAGGACACCCGCAAGGAGGTCGAGCGACGCATGTCCGTCGCCGGCATTCCGCCAGGGGTCGCCGATCAGTTGCAGCCCTGGTACCTCGCGCTCACGGTCTCAAGGTCGAACTGCGCAGCCAACCCCCGGGCGGGCACGGACACCGAGACCGCTGACGCAAGGATCGAGCGCCTCGCGCTCGAGCAGGGCGCGACGTTGCTGGGACTGGAAAGCCCAGTGGAGCAGGTCGACGCGCTGGCCTCCATCCCTGACGACGTGGCGCTGCGCATGCTGCGGGACACCGCCGTCAAGCGGCTGAAGCCGGAGGACATGGAGAGCACCATCACCGGCCTCTACTCGACGCGGCGCATCGGGTACCTGCTGGCGATGCGGGGACCGGCCTGGGCCGGCGTGTTCGATATCGACGGCTACGCCGAGTTCATCTCGGCGTTCATCACGCGCCGCAACCTGACCATGCTCCAGCGGGCGCTGCCGATCTTCAGCGGAGGGCAGGCCTTCGTCGCGGTCGGCGCTTTGCACCTGCCGGGCGACTACGGGATGGTCGAGCTGATCCGGCGAGCCGGTTTCACCGTCACCCGGATCTGGTGAAGCGGCGCTAGTCGGCGGGAGCAGCCGAGGCCTGGGCGGTCTGTCCGCCGAAGCTCGACGGCGCGGGGCTTATCACCCGGGCGCCGCCGGGATCGATCTGGAACACCGCGAGCGCCCGCTCGCTGCCGCCGTCCGCCCGGAACCGGAAGGTGCCGTCGACGCCCTTGAAGCCGGAGGGGTTCGCGAAGGTCTCGCTGGTCAGCGCGCCTGGCCCCTGCGTCTTCACCAGCGCCGCCACGAGGGACGTCGCGTCATAGGCGAGCGAGGCGGTGCGCACCGGTTCGGAGCCGTACTTCGCCTTGTAGCGCTGCGCGAACGACCGGAAGCCGGAATCGTCCGGCGCCGCGAACCATGCTCCCGCGAGGCTTGCGTCGCGGGTGAGCGCCGGATCGTCCCAGAGGCCCGTTCCGAGAAGCTGCAGCCTCTTGAGGTTCACCCCGTTGGTCGCGAGCACGCCCACGATCGTCTGCACGTTGTCCGCTGTGTCCGGGATGAACAGGGCGTCCGCCTGGGGCAGCGATTCGGCGAGCCGGGCCACCGGCTCCGCCATCTTGCCCCGGTCGGCCGGATAATGCTCCAGCCCGACGACCCGTCCGCCTGCCTTGGCCACCGCCTGCTGGAACGCCGCCTCGACGACCGAGCCGTAGCCGGTTTCCGGCAGGAGCGCGGCGAAGGAACGTTTGCCCTTGGAGACCGCATAGCTGACGATCCGCTGGACGTCGGATTCAGGCATGAAGCTGAGCAGATAGACGCCCGGCGCGGCGACGTTCGCGTCGGTCGAGAACGCCAGGATCGGGACGCCCTGCGGCTTCGCCACGCGCGCCGCGGCGGCCACCGAATGGGCGAACAGCGGGCCGATGACCAGCTTTGCGCCCTCGTCAGTGGCGGCCTGAACCGCCGCCTGGGCGCCCTGCGCATTGCCGGCGTCGTCCTTCACGACGAGCTGGATGTCCGGCGTGTTGAATTCCGCGAGCGCCAGTTCGGCCGCGTTGCGCATCGACTGCGCCGCAAGCCCCGCATTGCCGGAGGCGCTGGTGGGCAGAACGAGGGCGACCTTCACGGAGCCTTGGCCGACGATCTCGCCGAGCGGCTTGCTCTCGACCTGCGGGGTCGGAACGCCCTGGGTGGGATCGAGCGCGGCCTCGCCGGGCCCGCCGCCGTCGCCGCTGCAGGCGGATAGCGCGAGCGCCGTCGCGACGACGAGGGTCGCGCGCCCGAAGGCGCGCATGTGGAAAGTCATCGTCATCACCGCCATCCGGGCGGGCTCCCCACTGCCCGCGCCGCTCGCCCCGATGATCCGAAAGAAGGCGCTGCTTTCCGCTGGCGCGCGCCCCCGATAGACTTCGACCTCCCTACCTGACGAGTGACGCGATGCCAAGGCCCGAGCGGCAGGATAGCCATCCAGATACCACCTCGGTCCAGGACGGGGGCCGGAGCTACCTGCTCGCCGGGCAGCGCCTGACGGCGAGAGCGCTGCAACCCGGCCTGCACGTGGTCGCGACCCCGATCGGGAACCTCGGCGACGTGACCCTGCGCGCGCTCGAGACGCTGGCCGCCGCCGACCTCATCCTGTGCGAGGACACGCGCGTCACGCGCAAGCTGACGAGCCATTACGGCATCTCGGCCCCGCTCGCCGCCTACCACGAGCACAACGCCGCCGAGATGCGACCGAAGGTTCTGGCCCGGATCGATCAGGGCGAACGCATCGCGCTGGTCAGCGACGCCGGCACGCCGCTCGTCTCCGATCCCGGCTTCAAGCTGGTGCGGGACCTGATCGGCGCCGGCGGCTTCGTCACCGCGGCGCCGGGCGCGTCCGCCGTGCTCACCGCGCTGGTGCTCTCCGGCCTGCCCAGCGACCGCTTCTTCTTCGAGGGCTTCCTTCCGCCCAAGTCGCATGCGCGGCGGGCGCGGGCGGCGGAGCTCGCGCGCATACCCGGCACGCTGGTGCTGTTCGAGCGCGGGCCGAGAGCAGCGAGCGCCGTATCGAGCCGCGCCCTGTGCATCATGAGCGGAGTATTGAAGAGCCGG
>NZ_JBJKEX010000242.1:0-4568 GCF_045505405.1 Hansschlegelia beijingensis
CCTCGAAGGCCCTTCGATGTTTTCGTTGAAGATGCCGCTCTCCGCGCCTCCTCGAGCGCGCGATCCATCGGTGAGGCGCGGATGGTCCTCGTCAACGCCTCGCCCGCATGCTATCGCCCGCTCGTCATGACAGAACCGACCGAAACGCCCGGCGAGCCCCAAGGGGACGCGCCGGAGGACCACGCCACGCGCCGCCCCGGCGAGCGCCTCGCCAAAGCGATCGCGCGCGCCGGCCTCGGCTCCCGCCGCGACGCCGAGATCTGGATCGGCGAAGGCCGCGTGAAGGTCAACGGCGCGGCGGTGACGACCGCGGCCTTCAACGTCACCCGCCAGGACCGCGTCGAGGTCGACGGCCGCCCGCTTCCCGAGCGGGAGCGGACGCGGCTGTGGCTCTACCACAAGCCGCGCGGCTATGTGACGACCAACCGCGACCCGGAAGGGCGCGAGACGGTGTTCTCGATCCTGCCCCCCGGCCTGCCGCGGGTGATGACGATCGGCCGGCTCGACATCAACACCGAAGGCCTGCTGCTGCTCACCAATGACGGCGGGCTCGCGCGCGTGCTGGAGCTTCCCGAGACCGGCTGGCTGCGCCGCTACCGGGTGCGCGCCTTCGGCCGCGTGACGCAGGCGCAGCTCGACGCGCTCAAGGACGGCGTGGAGATCGACGGCTTCGCCTACGGCCCGGTCGAGGCCGAGGTCGAGCGCCAGCAGAGCGACAATGTGTGGCTCATGATCGGCCTGCGCGAGGGCAAGAACCGCGAGGTCACGGTCGGTTTGGCGTCCGTCACCGGGCCCGGTCCGGCCGAACTGCGCGAACGAAAAACGCCCGACGATCAGGGCGCTTACCCCCTGATTTCTCACTGCTCATTGTCTTTTCTTTAAGGCGCTTTTGCTAGACCGGGCAGGATCGCGTCAGTCCGACGAGAGCCTTCCGGCGGCTATTTGCGCCGGCCAGTCATCGTCATTCGCCCGGTTTACGCGAGCGAGGCCGGCGCGGCCAAGAGGTTTCGACGACCGACATGCCGCTGATCTGCATCCTGGACGACCGCGTCACCAACCGGAACATCTTCGCCAAACTCGCGGCGTCGATTGAGCCGGACGTGACCGTGCGCGCGTTCGGCAGCCCGCTCGAGGCGCTCGCCTGGATGGCGGAGAACACGCCCGACCTGGTCATCACCGACTTCAAGATGCCGGAGCTCGACGGGGCCGAGTTCACGCGCCGGTTCCGGTCGCTGCGGGGCTGCGAGGACGTCCCCGTCGTGGTGCTGACGGTCTACGAGGAGCGCAGCTTCCGCCTCAGCGCGCTCGAGGCTGGCGCGACCGACTTCCTGCAGAGCCCGGTCGATCATCACGAATTCCTGACCCGGGCGCGCAACCTCCTGAAGATGCGCCGCCAGCAACTGGTCATCGCGAGCCGCGCCGTGACGCTGGAGAAGGAGCTGCGCAGCAGCGAGCGCTCGCGCCAGCAGGCGCTGCGCGATTCCTCGGAGCGCCTCGCGCAGGTGATCGACACGGTGCCGGCGATGATCAGCGCCGCAGACCGCGCCGGCCGCTGCATCTTCGTCAACGCCTACCAGGCTTCCCTGAAGGGGCTCGAGGCGCCGGCGCTGCTCGGCCGCTCGGCGATCGACATGTTCGGGCCCGAGCACGGCGCGCGCAGCGCGGCGCTCGACCGGCTGATCTGCGAAAGCGGCGCGACGATCCCGTCCTTCGAGGAGGAGATCGTCACCCGGGGCGGCGAGCGGCGCTGCTTCCTGACCACCAAGGCGCCGCTGCGCGACGCCGCCGGCGACATCGTCGCGGTTCTCACCACCTCGCTCGACATCACCGACCGCAAGCGGGCGGAGGGCCATCTCCGGCACCTCGCGCACCATGACGCGCTGACCGACCTGCCGAACCGCGCTCTGCTGCACGAGCGCGTGCGCCACGAGATCGCGCATGCGCGCCGGACCGACCGCAAGTTCGCGCTGCACCTGTTCGATCTCGACCGCTTCAAGGGCATCAACGACGTGCTCGGCCACCACGTCGGCGACCGGCTGCTGCGCGCCGTCGCCGATCGGCTGAGGGCGACGGTGCGCGACAGCGATACGGTGGCGCGCCTCGGCGGCGACGAGTTCGCGATCCTCCAGGCCAATGTGCTGACGGTCGACGACACCACCGAGCTGGCCCGCAGGGTGCGCGAGGCGCTCGCCATCCCGTTCCGGTTCGACGGCGAGGAGGTCTCGACCTCGGCCAGCATCGGCATCGCGCTGTTCCCGGACAACGGCTTCGACGTCGACGACCTGCTCAAGAACGCCGACCTCGCGATGTACCGCGCCAAGGCGGACGGCCGCGACGGCTTCCGCGCCTTCGCGGCCGACATGGACACCAGCGCCCGCGCCATCACGGTGCTGGAGAGCGACCTGCGCCGCGCCCTGGTCCGCAATGAGTTCGAGCTGCACTACCAGCCGCAGGTCGACCTCGCGACCGGCCGCATCGTGGGCGCGGAGGCGCTGATCCGGTGGCGCCGGGAGAACGGCGACCTGGTGAGCCCGGGCGAGTTCCTGCCGCGCGCGGAGGAGAACGGGCTGATCGTGCCGATCAACGAGTGGGTGCTCCGCGAGGCCTGCTCGCAGGCCGCCTCGTGGCCGAAGCTCGGGCTCCCCCCGATCCGCATCGCGGTCAACCTGTCGGGCGTCCAGTTCCGCAAGGTCGACGTGCGTCAGGTCGTGCTCGACGCGCTGGAGGCCTCCGAGCTCGACCCGAAGCGGCTCGAGCTCGAGCTGACCGAGACCATCCTGCTGCAGGACACCGGCACGGTCGTCGGGCAGCTCAAGGCGCTGCGGGACCGCGGCGTAACCTTCTCGATCGACGACTTCGGCACCGGCTATTCGTCGCTCGCTTATGTGAAGAACTTCCCCGTCGACCGGCTGAAGATCGACCGCAGCTTCGTCGACAACCTCAAGAACGACGCCAACGACGCCGCGATCGTGCGGGCCATCATCAATCTCGGTCACAGCCTCGATCTGGAGGTCATCGCCGAGGGCGTAGAGACCGCAGCCCAGGTGGCGCATCTGCGCGCCGAGGGCTGCGACGAGGTCCAGGGCTTCTATTTCGGGCGGCCCATGCGCGCCCCCGACCTCGTGGAGCTTGTCCGGCGCGAGACGCTGCTGGTCCGGACTGCATGATGAGGCGCCGGTCGAAGGCCGCGGCCGCGGAGCAGACGCCGCGTCGCCCGTCTCTCCTCCGAAGGATGATGACGCGTCTCCGGAACAGGCCGGACGGCGAGCACGAGATGGCGCTCAACCGCCTGGTGCTCGCCCTGCTGGTGCTCGGCTATCTGAGCGTCCAGGCCTATGAGGAGAGCAACCCGTTCACCGGGCCCTTCGAGATCACGGCCGCCTACACGCTCGGCGCGATCGGCTTTCTCGCGCACATGCTCTGGCGGCCGGGCTCCTCGCTGCCGCGTCGCACGATCGCGATGGTGTTCGACTTCGCCGGCATCTCCTATTGCCTGCACGCCGGCGGGGACATGACGGCCATCATCTACCCGACCTATCTGTGGGTGATCTTCGGCAACGGCTTCCGCTTCGGGATTCCGTCCCTGCTTGGGGCCGCGTCGGTCGGCATCGCGAGCTTCGCGGTGGTGATCGCGACGACGCCCTACTGGCACGACAATCTCGGCCTTTCGCTCGGCCTGCTGTTCGGGCTCCTGGTGCTGCCCGCCTATGCGGCGACGCTCATCAAGAAGCTGCAGCGCGCAAAGCTCGCGGCCGAGGAGGCGAGCCGGGCGAAAAGTCAGTTCCTGGCGAGCGTGAGCCATGAGCTGCGCACCCCGCTCAACGCCGTCATCGGCCTGACCGACCTGCTCGACGCCACCGAGCTCGATCCGGAGCAGCGCGACATGGTGCGCACCACGGGCGAGTCCGGCCGGGTGCTGCTCGGGCTGATCGACGAGTTGCTGACCTTCAGCCGCATCGAGGCGGGCCGGATGCCGACGAACATCGTCGACTTCGATCTGCACGAGGTGCTCGCGGGCGTGCGCGGCCTGCTGATGACGCAGGCCCGCACCAAGAATCTCCGCTTCGGGATCCACGTGACGCCGCGCACGCCGTTCCGGCTGCGGGGCGAGTCCCGGCAGATCCGCGACGTGCTGCTCAACCTCGCCGGCAACGCCGTCAAGTTCACCGAGCAGGGCGGCGTCGCGGTCAGCGTCGATCTGGTCGGCGGCTCGGACGACCGGCCGCGGCTGCGCTTCGAGGTCTCCGACACCGGCATCGGCATCGCGCCCGAGGCCCGGAGCCGGATCTTCGACAGCTTCACGCAGGCCGACGAGACGATCATCAACAGCTATGGCGGGACGGGCCTCGGCCTCGCCATCTGCAAGCAGCTCGTCGAGCATCAGGGCGGGACCATCGAGCTCGAAAGCGAGCCCGGGATCGGCAGCACCTTTGCGTTCGAGCTCGATCTCGCGGCCGCCGAGGATCCGTCCACGATCCCGGAGCGCGTGGAGGCGCAGGTCGTCGCCCTCGCGCCGCGACCCGACGCAGCGGCCGCGCTCGCGCAGGCTCTGCGGGACATCGGCGTCG
>NZ_JBJKEX010000243.1:0-4556 GCF_045505405.1 Hansschlegelia beijingensis
GTTCAGCTTTCGCGCGGCTGACCTGGGCCCTGTCCGGCGCGCTGCTCGGGCTCGCGGGCGTGCTCGCCGGGCTCGACCGCGCGATCGATCCGCTGATCGGCTGGAACTACCAGATCCCGATCTTCGCCGCCGCGATCCTGGGCGGTCTCGGCTCGCCGCTCGGCGCGGTCGCCGGCGCCATCGTGATCGGCGTCGCGGAAGAGATGTCGGCGCTCGTGATCCCGACCAACTACCGGCAGGTCGTGAGCTTCACCGTGATCCTCGCGCTGCTGCTGTTCCGCGCGAATGGGCTGTTCGGAGCAAAGGCTGCGCGCAAATGACCGCTTATCTCGTCACTGTCGCGATCCTGGTCTGCGTGGCCGCGCTGATCGGCCTCGCCCTGAACTTCCAGTGGGGCCTCGCCGGGCTGGTGAACTTCGGCGTCGTCGGCTTCGTGGCGATCGGGGCCTATGTGACCGCGCTGCTGACGCCCGAGATCGGCTGGCTGCCCGCCATGATGGCGGCCGGCGCGGTCGCGGCCGCGCTCAGCACGGGGCTCGCGCTGCTGTCGATCCGGCTCGAGGAGAACTACCTCGCCATCGTGACGATCGGCTTCGGCGAGATCGTGCGGCTCGTCATTCTCAATGAGGAGTGGCTGACGCAGGGCGCGCTCGGCATCGCGGACATTCCGCGGCCCTTCGCGGCGCTGGGCGAGGCTCTCGGCGGCGATCTCGTCTTCATCGTCTTCACCTGCGCGCTGCTGGCGATCGTATTCCTCGGGCTCGAGGGGCTGGCGCGCTCCCCCTTCGGCCGGGCGCTGCGCGCCATCCGCGACGACGCGACCGTGACGGCCGCGCTCGGCAAGCCGGTGTTCGCCCTCAGGGTGCGCGCCTTCGCGGTCGGCGGCGCGGTGATGGGCGTCGCCGGGGCGCTGCACGCCTTCTACCTGCGCTACATCGATCCCAGCCAGTTCACCCCCATCGTCACCGCCTACGCCTTCATGGCGGTGATCGCGGGCGGGCGCGGCTCGAACATCGGCCTGCTGCTCGGCGCGGGCTCGATCATGGCGCTGCTCGAGGGCACGCGCTTCCTCAAGGACTTCATCTCGGTGATCGACGGCGTGCAGCTTTCGGCGCTGCGCCTCGGCCTGATCGGCGTCGGCATCGTGCTGCTGCTCATCCTGCGGCCGCAGGGCCTCGTGCCCGAGCCGCGGCGGCGGGCCGCCGACGTGCTGCCCGGAGGCCGCGACTGATGCCGCGCGTCACCCCCCTTCCCTCCTCCGCGCTGCCGCCCGAGCAGGCCACGCTCTACGAGACCTTCGCGAGCGGCTATGCGGACTTCCGCGACCAGGCGGCCGCGCTCGCCCACGTCCCGGCGGCGCTCGACGGGCTCTACGGCATGCTGCTGCGGCTGCGGGCCGAGGCGGCGGTTCCGCTTCGCTATATCGAGCTCGCGGTCGTCACCGTCTCGAAGATCAATCTCTGCGCCTACTGCGTCGCGCATCATCAGCCGCTGCTCGGCGTCGAGGGCGTGCCGGAAGACGCGATCGCCGCGCTTCCGGACTTCGACCACCCGGCCTTCGACGCGACCGACCGGCTGGTGGTCGAATATGCGCGCCTCGTCACAGAGACCCCCGGACGCATCCGCGACGGCGTGTTCGAGCGCCTGCGCGCGGTCTTCTCCGAACGCCAGATCGTCGAGCTCACGCTGCGCATCGCGCTCGCGGGCTTCTTCAATCGCTTCAACGACGCCTTGCAGATCGACGACGGGCGCTCGGCCCTGCTCCTCGAGACGTGACCACCCGAGCCCAGAGAAGGACGCCCGCATGACCGACGCCCTGTCCATGACCCGCCGCTCCGTCGTCGCCGGCCTCGGCGCGCTGCCGCTCGCCGCGGCGCTGCGGACGCCCGCCATCGCGCAGGCCGCCGACGTGCCGATCGGCATGGTGCTGCCGTTCTCCGGCGCGACCGGCGCCTATGGCCCGGCGATGAAGCAGGCCGCCGACCTCGTCGTCTCCAAGGTGAACGACTCCGGCGGCATCCTGGGCGGCCGCAAGCTCAAGCTGTTCATCGAGGATTCCGAGACCAGCGCGACCACCAGCGTGACGGCCAGCAAGAAGCTGCTCGAGGTCAACAAGGTCGAGCTGGTCGGCGGCTTCTGGGGCAGCCCCGAGGCGCTCGCCGCCAAGCCCATCATCCTCGCCGCCAACAAGGTGCAGATGCTGTCCTGCGCGGCGAACGCCGTGACGGAGGGCGACACCAAGGGGCTGATCTACCGGCTGCAGGCCAAGAGCAGCCAGTGGGGCCCGGCCGGCGCCAAGGTGATGGAGAGGATCGGCGCCAAGAAGGTGACGGTGCTGGCGCAGCAGAACCCGTTCATCGTCGCCATGGTGGAGCCGTTCAAGGTCGAGATGGCCAAGATCGGCGGCGAGGTGATCGACGTCGTGATGTACAATCCCGACCAGGCTTCCTACCGCGCCGAAGTCGAGAAGGCCTTCGGGCCGGAGCCGGACGCCGTGTTCGTGCTGCCGTTGCTCACCGACATGGTGTCGATCTCGAAGGAGATCTATCGCGGCGGCTTCACGTCGAAGGTGGTTTCGCTCGGCACCGGCGCGGACGCCGAGGGCAAGTTCCTGCAGGCGGTCGGGCCGGAGGTCGCCGAGGGCATCTATCACCTGCAGCCCGCGCCGCCGATCGAGAGCGCCTCCTACGCCAGGTTCGTCAAGGAGATGGGCGCTCCTGAGGGCACCGTGTTCCTGTTCGCCGGCAACGCCTGGGACCAGATCTGCATCACCGCGCTCGCGATGGAGCACGCCAAGACCCAGGAGGCGGCGGTGTGGACCAAGTCGGTCCGCGAGGTCTGCAATCCTCCGGGCGAATTCGTCGACGACGTGGTCGAGGCCCTGAAGATGATCCGCGATGGAAAGAAGATCAACTTCAACGGCGCCGGCTGCACCTGCGACTTCGACGAGAAGGGCGACTCGCTGAACAGGTCCTTCTACGTCCAGCTCATCAAGGACGGAAAGAACACCCCGTTCGCCGTGGTGAGCTGACGCTCCAGCGTCCGAGTAGAACTGTCGAACAACAACGACGCGCGGCCGTGGAGACCGCGCGCAAGGGAGCCGTGCGCCTGACGGCCACGGAGTAAAAGATGAGCCAGGACAAGCAGATCCACCTGTGTGGTTTCCTCGTCGCCGGTCCCGTGGTGCACAGCCACGCGATCTGGCGCAACCCGGCGCATGAGACGCCGTTTCTGACGCTCGGGCACTACGCCGGCATCGCCCGGACGCTCGAGCGCGGCATGTTCGACTTCGTGTTCTTCGCCGACCGGCTGGCGATCGCCGACCGCTACGGCGAGAGCCACGAGATCGGCATCCGCCATGGCGACCAGGACGCCACCCGGATGGACCCGGTGCCGATCCTCGGCGCGATGGCGGCCGTCACCTCGCATCTCGGCCTCGGGGCGACGCGGTCGACGACCTATGACGCGCCCTACAACCTCGCGCGCGAGTTCGCGACGCTCGACCACATCTCGGGCGGCCGGGCGGCCTGGAATGTCGTGACCTCGATGAACGACGGCGAGGCGCTCAACTTCGGTGTCGCGCAGCACCTCAGCCATGACGAGCGCTACGATCGGGCCGACGAGTTCATGGAGCTCGCCTTCAAGCTCTGGGACAGCTGGGATCCCGACGCGCTGGTGCTCGACCGCGCCGCCGGGATCTACGCCGACCCCGCCAAGGTGCGTTACGCCGACCACAAGGGCCGCTGGTTCCAGTCGCGCGGGCCGCTCAACATCCCGCGCAGCCCGCAGGGGCGGCCGGTGATCATCCAGGCCGGCTCCTCGGGCCGCGGCAAGGCGTTCGCGGCGCGCTGGTCGGAGGTGATCTTCGCCCTGCAGCCGAACCTGACCCGGATGGGCGTGTTCAAGGCCGACGTCGCGGCCGCGCTCGAGAAGGAAGGCCGCGCGCCGGACGCCGCCAAGGTGATGATGGCCGTGATGCCGTTCATCGGCGACAGCCGGGCCGAGGCCGAGGACAAGCGCGACCTGCATGACAGCCTGGTCGATCCCCGCGTCGGGCTCTCGACGCTCGCCGCGCACGCCAACGCCGACTTCTCGTCGCTGCCGCTCGAGGCGACCGTCAACGAGATCGCCGACACCGGCAGCCAGGGCAACCTCGCGGCGCTGCGCTCGATCGCTGGCGACGGCTCGACCACCATCGCGGAGGCCGGCCGCATCTATGGCCGCGGCGTGATGTGCCCGCGCGTCACCGGCACCGCCGAGGACGTCGCCGAGGAGCTGATCTCGATCGTCGACAGCGGCGCGGCCGACGGCTTCGTGATCTCGCCGGCCTTCCTGCCCGACACTTTCGACGACTTCGTCGACAGGGTCACGCCGATCCTCCAGAAGCGCGGCCGGCTGAGGAGCAGCTACGGCGCCGGCTCGCTGCGCGATCGTCTGACCGGCGGGCGGCGGCGCTCACGGCCCCCCCCCACACTTCCTGAAGAAGCGTTTCGCGCCCGACCACGGACGAGCCGGCGCGGTACAGATAGCGCAGGATCGCCGTCTCCTTCTCGGTC
>NZ_JBJKEX010000244.1:0-4552 GCF_045505405.1 Hansschlegelia beijingensis
CCTTTCCGGTCGGCACCGGATAACCGAGCGCTCTGATGCGCTCGGCGAGCAGATCGATCGCGGCGAAGAGGTCGGAATAGTTGATCGACGCCGTCGTGGACGGCGGCGCGACGCTGGTCGGGGTGGAATCCACCATCGTCGCCTGCCTGGACGGCGAAGCGCGGCTGCTGCGGCCCGGCGGCGTCTCCCGCGCCGAGATCGAGGCCGCGCTCGGACGACCGCTGGCGCAGGCCGAGGAAGACGCGAACGCGCCGATCGCGCCGGGACGGCTGCTGTCGCATTACGCTCCGGCCGCGGCCGTGCGGCTCGACGCGACCGAGGTCTCGGAGGACGAGGGCTATCTCGGCTTCGGCCCTGACGTTCCCGGGGCAGATCGCGCCGCGGCCTACGAGACGTTGAGCGCCTCGGGCGACCTCAGGGAAGCGGCGGCGCGCCTGTTCGCGGCCCTGAGACGGCTCGACGCGTCGGGCGTGCCCCGGATCGCGGTCGCGCCGATCCCTGAAGGCGGCCTCGGGGACGCCATACGCGACCGGGTGGCGCGAGCTGCCGCCCCCCGGGGCTGACGCTCAGCCCGGCTTCAGGACCAGCGCCTGCACGGTCGGCAGCTCGATCAGCCGGCCGCGGCCGTCGGCGAAGAACTCGTCGAAGGCGCGCTTCGCGCCTGGGCATTTGCGCGAGCCGTAATCGTCGCACACCACCATCCCGCCGGGCGCAAGCCGCGGCCAGAAGAACTCCAGCGCGTCCCGCGTCGGCTGGTAGAGGTCGACGTCGACATGGAGCAGCGCGAAGGTGCGATCCGCGACCTCCGGAAAGCGCTCCGGAATCCAGCCCTTGAAGAACAGCAGGGTCTTGTCCGGGAAGCCCGCGAGGTTCGCCCGCACGCGATCTTCCGGGACGCTGAGATCAGCCTGATCCCAATAGGCCTTGCCGGTGTCGCTGAGCGCGTCCTCAGCCTGCGGGGCGGACAGCCCTTCGAAACTGTCGAACAGGCAGTAGGTCCGCTTCGCCTCGTCCGCCGCAAGCATGAAGGCGGTGCTCTTGCCGAAGCGCAGTCCGCACTCTGCGACGTCGCCGGGCACGTGCCGAAGGCCGCGCACGACGTTCTGCAGCACGAAACAGCGTTCGTCCGGAATGCCTTCGATGCCCCTCTTGAGGGCGAGGTTGAAGTAGTCGCGCTTGCGCCATTCGGGCGCGCGCTTCTTCTTGCGCTGGAGGCCAAGCGCGTCGAGCGCCCGGTCCTTCAAGCCGCGCTTCTTCGCGGCGCGCGCCTTCGGGCCCGCTCCCATCAGCTCTTCCGCCATGAGGCCGGACCTCCTCGTTCAACCCTCGACGCAGCTAGAGTGGATCGGCTTCCTTCCTGTCAAGGCGACGAGACGGGCTGCCCCGCCGCGCGAGCTGGCGTAGGATCGCGCCGCCATGACCCTCGCCCTCCCCTCTGAACTGCTGTCGCGCTTCGCCGCGCTCGTGTCGCCGCAGGACGTGCTGGATGATGACGCGGCCGCTCCACGGCTCGTCGAGCCGCGCGGTCTGTTTCGCGGCCGGGGCCTCGTGATCCAGCCGAGAACCGTCGAGCAGGTCGCCGCCGTCGTGCGCCTCGCGGTCGAGACCGGAGTCCGGATCGTGCCGCAGGGCGGCAACACCGGGCTCGTCGGAGGCCAGACGCCGGACCAGAGCGGCGCCCAGATCGTGCTTTCGACCGCCCGGCTGAGCAACATCCGCGAGGTCGACGCGGACGAGAACGTCATGGTGGTCGAGGCCGGCGTCACGCTCGCGGCGGCGCAGGAGGCGGCTCGGGCGGTCGATCGTTTCTTCCCGCTCAGCCTGGGTTCGGAAGGCAGTTGCACGATCGGCGGCAACATCGCCACCAACGCCGGCGGAGTCGGCGTCGTGGCCTATGGCAACACCCGCGATCTCGTGCTCGGTCTGGAGGCCGTTCTTCCCGACGGTCGGATCTGGAACGGCCTGCGCCGGCTCCGGAAGGACAACACCGGCTACGACCTGAAGCAGCTGTTCATCGGTTCGGAAGGCACGCTCGGCGTGGTAACGGCGGCCGTGCTGAAGTTGTTTCCGGCGCCACGCGATCTCGCCACCGCCTTCGTGGGCCTGCCCTCGGCGGAAGCGGCGCTGGAGCTGTTCCGGCTGGTCAGGCAGCGCGCCGGTTCAGCGCTCACCGGCTGCGAGCTGATGCCGCGCATCGGTATCGACTTCACGCTGCGGCACATGCTCGGGACCCGTGATCCGCTCGACGCGCCGCACCCGTGGTACCTGCTGATCGAGCTGTCGTCCCCGGTCGAGGGCGGGCTGACGGGCCGGCTCGAGGACATCCTGGCCGAGGCGATGGAGGCTGGTCTCCTGAGCGACGCCGTGATCGCCGCGTCGGTCGAGCAGACGGCGGCCTTCTGGCGCATCCGGATGGGAATGTCCGAGGTGCAGGGGCGCGAAGGCGGCTCGATCAAGCACGACGTCTCCGTGCCGCTCGCCCGCGTCGCCGATTTCATCTCGGAGGCGAGCAGCGCCGTCGAGGCGTTCATGCCCGGCGCGCGCGTCGTCGCCTTCGGACATCTCGGCGACGGCAACATCCACTTCAACGTCAGTCAGCCGGTCGGCGCCGACAAGGCCGAATACCTCGAGGCCTGGGCGGCGATGAACGAGGTGGTTCACGCCGTGGTCCACGCTTTCGGCGGCTCGATCGCGGCCGAACACGGCGTCGGGCGCCTGAAAAGAGACCTCCTGCCAGGCGTGAAATCGGACGTCGAGCTCGACCTGATGCGAACGATCAAGCAGGCGCTCGATCCCCAAGGCCTGTTCAATCCTGGCGTGATCCTCGGCGAAACGCGGCCTTAACGCAGTTCTGGCTTCATCAGGCGGAACCTCCTCGTCCGGAGCCGCCCGATGACCCGATGCGCCGGCGCTGCAGCGCTCCTGACCGCCGCCCTCGCGGCACCCCAGGCGTCCGCCCAGGAGCTCGCCTGCGCGCCGCCCGAGGTCGTGACCGCGCGCTATTCCGAACAGATCTGCAACCGCGGCGCGACCGGCTTCGTGGTGTGCCGCTGGATCGACCGCCGCCACGACGTGATCGCGCCGGGCGAATGCGTGCCGCGCGTCACCGTAGAGGCGGCGGCGCCGAGCGGCCGAAGCATCATCCTGCCGGCGGCGCCGGGCCACGGGGCCGCTGCGGGCTACGTCCGCAAGGATTGAGCCTCAGATAAGCCGCGGCTGAAGCGGCTCCGCCTCCTCGCGGTCGAACTGCGGCGCCGGCTCCTGCACCTCGGGGCCGTCATTGCTCGCCTGGTTCACCCGCGCGCTCACCGCGACCGCGTCGAACCGTCCCGCCGGCGCGGGCTTCAGGCAGCGCATCGCCAAGCTGCCGCCGTCCACCCGATTGTCCAGCCAGGCGTCCCAGTGTTCCGGCTCCAGCACCGCCGGCATGCGTTCGTGGATCTCGGCGAGATCGCGGCTCGCCGGCACGGTCGCGATCGCGAAGGAACGCAGCGGAGAGCCGTCCGGGCGCCGCCAGGTCTCCCAGACGCCGGCGAACATCAAGGGCCGGCGGTCCGCGCGGCGGATCAGATAGGGTTGCTTGAACCGGCCGGTCGCGCGCCACTCATACCAGCCGTCGGCCGGCGCGAGGCAGCGCCGCTTGTGCAGCGCCGTGCGAAAGGCCGGCTTCTGCGCGATCGTCTCGGCCCGCGCGTTGAAGATGAGCGGCGCCGCCTTCTCATCAGAGGCGAAGGGCGGAATGAGGCCCCAGCGGTGGAGCGCCAGGCGCCGTTCGCCCTCCTCCATCAGGACGACGGGACAAAGCTGGGTGGGCGAAATGTTGTAGCGCGGGCTGAATTCGACCGCCGGAACGGCGTCCAGCAGAACCGCCAGGGCCTCCCGTGACGTCGTCTGCGCGTAGCGTCCGCACATGCACGGCTTCCCCGATCATCCCGCCTGCGGCTTAATCGCCGCGAAAGCGCGGTCCGCGATCCTTCGACCCGTTGGTGGTTGCACGCGGCGGCGTTCGCGATCAAGAGCGTATCGCCCGGCCGCAGGAACGGATGGATGAGCGAAGCGACAGACGACCGGCTGCGGCCCGCCCGCCCCCTGCTCGCGGCGAGCCTCGCCTGTTTCCGCGACGGCGCCGTGCTGCTGGCGCGGCGGGGCCGAGCGCCCTCTCAGGGTCTGTGGTCGCTTCCGGGCGGACTGGTGGAGCTCGGCGAGACCGCCAGCGAGGCGGCAGCGCGCGAGCTTCTGGAGGAGACCGGGGTCCGGGCCGAGGTGATCGGCCTCGCCGATCTCGTCGAGGTCGTCCGGCGCGACGAAACGGGCGCGGTCGAGCGGCACATGGCCGTGCTCGCCTATGCCGGGCGGTGGGTGTCCGGAGAGCCGGTCCCCGGCGAGGAAGCGACGGAGGTCGCGTGGCTCGCGCCCGAGCAGGTCGCCGGACTGCAGGCGACCGCCGGGCTTGCGGAGGTCGTGCGCCGGGCTGCGGAGATCGCTGCGTGATCCGATCGCCAGTCCTGCGCGCCGCCCTCGCCGTCTCGCTCTGTCTGGCGAGCCTCGCAGC
>NZ_JBJKEX010000245.1:0-4550 GCF_045505405.1 Hansschlegelia beijingensis
CGCATGCGCCGGCGTCCTGCGACCGCGTGGCCGCCGCGTAGGCCACGGGCGAGCACCGCCCGTGCCGACGCGACCGATCGGCCCGTCCCGGACTTTCCGAAATGTTGAGATCTGCCCTTCTCGCGGGGGTCGCGCTGTGTGGCGCAGCCCTGCCGCAATCCGCCTATTCACAAGACGCCGAGAGCGCGCAGCTCGAGGAAATCGTCGTTCAGGGCGCCGGCTCAGCCGGCAGCCTGACCTCGCCGCCGCTCGGGGAGCGCCGACGCGAGATCGAGCGCACACCCGGCGCCGTCGAGGTGATCGACGCCGACGGCTACAAGAAGTCGACGCCGGCGCTCACCATCAAGGACGCGCTCGACTTCACGCCGGGCGTGTTCGTGCAGCCCAAATGGGGCGACGACACACGGCTCTCGATCCGCGGCTCCGGCCTGTCGCGCAACTTCCATCTGCGCGGCGTCCAGCTCTACATGGACGGGATCCCGATCAACACGGCCGACGGCTACGGCGATTTCCAGGAGATCGACCCGTCCGCCTACCGGATGATCGAGGTCTACAAGGGCGCCAACGCGCTGCGCTTCGGCGCCAACTCGCTCGGTGGCGCGATCAACTTCGTCACCGCGACCGGCCGCGACGCTGACGCGAGCCTCGCCCAGGGCGCGGTGGACGTCGGATCCTTCGGGACATACCGGCTGCAGGCGAGCTCCGGCGGCGCATACGGCGCGGTCGACTATTTCGTCACCGGCTCGCGGACACAGACCGACGGGTTCCGCGACCACAGCGACGGCCATGCGGCGCGCTTCAGCGGCAATGTCGGCTACCGGATCGGCGACAATGTCGAGACGCGCTTCTACCTGAACGCCAACGAGGTCCGGCAGAACATCCCGGGCAGCGTCTCGCGCCGCGCCGCGCTGCACGACCCCAAGGCGGCCGCGCCGAACAACCTGGCGATGGACCAGGAGCGCAACATCGACACCATCCGGTTCGCCAACAAGACGACGATCCGCCTCGCCGACACGACCTCGGTGGACCTCGGGGCCTTCGTGGTGGACCGGCATCTGATGCACCCGATCTTCCAGTGGCTCGACTACAAATATCTGAACTATGGCGGCTTCGCCCGCGTGACGGACGAGCGCGAGATCGGCGGCCGCGCCAACCGCTTCGTGGCTGGCGTGAACGTGCTGGCCGGGACCACGGACGCCAGGCAGTACGTCAACGTCGCCGGCCGCAAGGGGGCCAAGACCTTCGACGCCGAGCAGTTCTCGAACAACGTCTCGCTCTACGCCGAGAACACGTTCTACGTCGCCCCGACCGTCGGGGTCGTCACGGGGATCCAGTACCTCTACGCCAAGCGCCGGCAGAACGACCATTTCTTCAACGATCCGCCGCTGGGCGGGAATCCGGCGACGCCCGACCCCGTCCCGGACGATTCCGGCTCGAAGACCTACTCGCTCGCCAGCCCCAAGATCGGCCTGCTGTGGGACATCGATCCGACGTGGCAGGGCTACGCGAACGTCTCGCGCAGCGTCGAGGCGCCGAGCTTCGGCGAGAACAACTTCGCCGGCCCTGCGCTCGCCAAGCCCCAGAAGGCGTGGAGCTACGAGATCGGCACGCGCGGCCGGCGCGAGAACTTCACCTGGGACGTCGCGCTCTACCGGATGAACATCCGCGACGAGTTCTTCTGCCGGGACAGCGGGACGAATTCCGGCTCCTGCACCGTGGTCAACCTCGACAAGACCGTCCATCAGGGGGTGGAGCTCGGCTTGGGCGCGGCGGTGCTGCAAGACATCTTCGTCAAGGACGCGGGCGTCGCGACGGAGGAGGGCGCCAGCGGCTCGTCCGGCGACAAGCTCTGGCTGAACCTCGCCTACACTTTCAACGACTTCCGCTTCGACGACGACGCCAGCTTCGGGAACAACAAGCTGCCCGGCGCGCCGCGGCACTATCTGCGGGCGGAGCTGCTCTACAAGCATCCGGGCGGCTTCTACGCCGGCCCGAACGTGGAGTGGGTCCCGCAGGCCTACTACGTCGACAGCGCCAACACGCTGAAGACGAAGGCCTACGCGCTGCTGGGCGCGAAGGCCGGCTACGACGCCGGCGGGCCGTTCTCGGCCTATGTCGAGGCGCGCAACCTCGCGGACAAGAAGTACATCGCGAGCGTCAGCGTCACCGATCGCGCGAACCCGCAATCCGCGCTGTTCGAGCCGGGCTCCGGCCGGGCCCTCTACGCCGGCGTCAAATACCGCTGGTGATCCGCCGCGCAACGGCCGGCGGGCGCCGCCGGCCGTCCTCCCAGACGACTTCTCCGATCCAGACGAGGCAGACGCCCATGCTGAAATGCGCTCTCGTTCTCGCCGCCGTCGCGCTCGGAAGCGCCACGGCCGCGGCCCACATCGTGGTCGATCCGGCGGAGGCGCCGGTCGGCTCCAGCGTCCGGGCGACGTTCCGCGTCACCCATGGCTGCGACGGCGCCCCCACCACGGGGCTGCGCGTCGTGATCCCGGACGGCTTCATCGGCGTGAAGCCGATGCCGAAGCCCGGCTGGTCGATCAAGACCGGGCGGGGCAAGTACCAGGGCGCCTACGCCTACTATCACGGCAAGACGCTCACCGAGGGCGTGACCGAGGTCTCCTGGTCCGGTGGCGAGCTGCCGAACGCCTTCGTCGACGAGTTCACGCTGTTCGGCTTCGCGGCCCGCGAGCTGAAGGCTGGCGACGTGCTGCGCTTCTCGGTCATCCAGGACTGCGCCGGCGGCAAGACGACGGAATGGACCGAGATCCCCAAGAGCTCGGACGATCATCCGGAGCGGCCGGCGCCGAGCGTCACGCTGACCTCGGGCGCCGAGTCGCACCGCCACTGAGCCGGAGCGGGCGTCAGCCGCCCTTGGCGGCGATCGCCTCGTGCCACGCGACGGCGCGGCGCGCCATGCCGATGTGCTGGCGCTCATACATCCGGCCTTCGACCCGGATCGCGCCGCGCTTGGCGTTCTCCGGCAGGTCGAAGGCCGCGATCACCTTGCGGGCGCGCTCGACCTCCTGGGCCGAGGGCGCGAAGCAGGTGTTCGCCGGCTCGATCTGGTTCGGGTGGATGATGGTCTTGCCGTCGAAGCCGAGATCGCGCGACTGGCGGCATTCCTCGCGGCAGCCCTCGACATCGTCGAGGTCGTTGAACACGCCGTCCAGGATGGCGAGCCCTTCGGCGCGCGCCGCCGCGAGCGCGAACATGATCCAGGGCATCATCGGCGCCCGGCCTTTCACGATCTGCGCCCAGGTGTCCTTGGCGAGGTCGTTGGTGCCGAGCACGAGGCAGGAAAGCCGGCAGCCCGGCACCGTCCTGCGGGAGGCCGCGACCTCCTTGATGTTGAGGATCGACGCCGGCGTCTCGATCATCGCCCAGACCGCGATGCTCTCGGGCGCGTCGAGCGCCTCGAGCCGGTTCGCGATGCTCTCCAGCACGGCCGGGGAGTTCACCTTGGGCATCAGGATCGCGTCCGGCCGCGCCTCGATCGCGGCCTTCAGATCCTCCTCGCCCCACGGCGTCTGGGGAGCGTTGACGCGGATCACGATCTCGCGGCTTCCGTAGCCGCCGGCCTTCACCGCCGCGCACACCTGTTCGCGCGCCAGTTCCTTGGCGTCCGGCGCCACGGCGTCTTCAAGGTCGAGGATCAGCGCGTCCGCGGGCAGTTGCCTGGCCTTCTCGAGAGCGCGCTGGTTCGAGCCCGGCATGTAGAGCACGCTGCGGCGGAGACGGAGATCGGCCATGGGAAAGCGTCCGTTCGATTGAAGACGCCGATCACCTACCAAAGTTTTTGCGCGTGCGAAGCCCCGCCGATGGCGCGGGACGCGTCAGGCCTCAGGCGCGCGGACGCGCAGGGTCGTTCTTGAGGGCGGTGCGGACGAAGGTGACCACCGCCCAGACCCCGAGGCAGAGGCCGATGGCCTCGAGCGCGTAGGCGCCGTATTCGCCGAGACCGAGGAAGCCCGCGATCGCCCAGCCGCCGGCCACGGAGGCGGCGATCGTCTGCGTCGCGATCAGGACCGTCGCGGAACCGAGGGTCACGATCCGGGCGAGGCCGCTTGAGAATTCCTGGTCGGGCGCGTCGGACACGGGCAGATGCTCCAGAAAGGGCGGCGAAGAAGCGCCGCGGCGCCCTTTTAGCATGACGGGGAGCCGCGTCGAGGCCTGCGGGTTGCCCCCTGCCGGCCGGGCCTATAGGCCTTTCGCCTCCTTCGACGGCAGGACTGATCGCTGATGGAAGCAGCCCGTTCGGATCGCGGCGTCGTGGCCGCGCCTCATGCGGCGGCCGCCGAGACAGGGCGCGCGATACTCGCGGAAGGCGGCAACGCCTATGAGGCCATGACCGCCATGGCGGCGACCATCGCGGTCGTCTATCCGCACATGAACGCGATCGGCGGCGACGGTTTCTGGCTCGTCCGCGAGCCGTCCGGCAAGGTCCGCTACATCGAAGCCTGCTGCCGCGCCGGCTCGCGCGCCACCATCGCCTTCTACCGCGACCGCGGCCGCGACGTGATCCCGCCGCGCGG
The DNA here is from genome assembly GCF_045505405.1 of Hansschlegelia beijingensis. Lineage (GTDB taxonomy): Bacteria > Pseudomonadota > Alphaproteobacteria > Rhizobiales > Methylopilaceae > Methylopila > Methylopila beijingensis_A. Next base: position 4,542 of record NZ_JBJKEX010000245.1, read on the forward strand.
CGCCATGTC
>NZ_JBJKEX010000246.1:0-4546 GCF_045505405.1 Hansschlegelia beijingensis
CGGGCGGCCGAGCCGCAGGCCCCTTCGCGCGCCGTTCTCTGGCTTCACGACCTGCCGGTGCGGCCCGCCCTGGTGGGCGCGGCGTCGATCGCGCTGTTCGTTCTGGCGTGGCACGTGCTGACGACCTGGAAGCTCGACCTCTACGTCCGCTTCATGAACGTGCCGACGCCGGCGGACGTGCTGGCGAGCGCCGAGGCCGCCTGGGGCTCGCCGACCTTCGCCAGCCATCTGCTGATGAGCTGCCGGCGGATCGCCTACGGCTTTGCGCTCGCCGCCCTTGTGGCTATCCCGCTCGGGCTGCTGATGGGCCGGTTCAGGCTGCTGCGCGAGATGGTGTTTCCGGTCTCCGAGGTGCTGCGGCCGATCCCGGCGATCGCCTGGGTGCCGATGTCGATCATGCTGTGGCCGACCAACGAGCAGTCGATCGTCTTCATCACCTTCCTGGGCTCGTTCTTCCCGATCCTGCTCAACACGCTGCACGGCATGGCGACCGTCGACCCGGTCCTGGTGCGCGCCGCGCGCTGCCTCGGCGCCCGGGAGGCCGCCGTGTTCCGGGAGGTCTATCTGCCGGCGACGCTGCCGCAGATCTTCACCGGGCTGACGGTCGGCATGGGGGTCGCCTGGGTGTCGCTGATCGCGGCCGAGATGATCTCCGGCCAGTTCGGCATCGGCTACTTCACCTGGGAGGCCTACAGCCTCGTCCAGTATCCGGACATCGCCCTCGGCATGATCGCGATCGGCGTGCTCGGCCTCGCCTCGAGCTGGACCATCCGCCTGCTCGGCCGCCTCGTCATGCCCTGGAGCCCCGCCCGATGAGCGTCACCTCCCTGAAGGCGCGGGTCGCGAAGGCCGGGCAGGCGCAGGCGCCCCTCGACGCCCGCAGCGAGCGCCAGGGCCGCATCGAGATCGAGGATTTCGGGCTGCGCTACAAGACGGCGACGGGCTTCACCGAGGCGGTGACGGGCGTGTCGCTCACCGTGGAGCCGGGCGAGTTCGTGTCCATCATCGGGCCGTCAGGCTGCGGCAAGTCCACCATGCTGAACGCGCTCGCGGGCTTCCTGAAGCCGACCAGCGGCTCGGTCATGGTCGATGGCAAGCCGGTCGACGGGCCGGGGGCCGACCGCGGCATGATCTTCCAGCAATATTCGCTGTTTCCCTGGAAGACCGTGCGCCAGAACGTCGAGTTCGGCCTGAAGATGAAGGGCATAGACGCCGCAGAGCGCCAGCGCCAGGCGCGGACCCTGCTCGGCCTCGCCGCCCTCTCCCAGTTCGAGGATCACTACCCGGAGGCGCTGTCGGGCGGCATGAAGCAGCGCGTCGGCATCGTGCGCGCGCTCGCCACCGGCCCACGGATCCTGCTGCTCGACGAGCCGTTCGGCGCGCTCGACGCCCAGACCCGGCTGATCATGCAGCAGATCCTCACCAATATGTGGCAGAGACTGAAGATCTCGGTGCTGTTCGTGACCCACGACATCGACGAGGCGATCTTCCTGTCGGACCGGGTCTACGTGATGACCGCGCGGCCGGGCTCCATCAAGGCCGAGATCGCCGTGCCGCTCGCCCGGCCGCGCGAGCCGGCGGTGATCATGTCCTCTGAGTTCCTGGCGCTCCGGCGCGGGCTGATGAGCCTGATCCGCGAGGAGAGCCTCAAGGCGATGGGCGGCGAGATCAACGCGGACGCCCTGAAGGGGCTCGCGACGAACTTCGACAACAACGATCTGGCGCGCTCGCTCTGAGCGGCTGAGCGCCCGGCTCCCCAAATCGAGGACTGAATGCCGATGACTTACGTCGTCACGGAGAACTGCATCCGCTGCAAATACATGGACTGCGTCGAGGTCTGCCCGGTCGACTGCTTCTACGTCGGCGAGACGATGCTGGTGATCGCGCCGGACGAGTGCATCGACTGCGGCGTGTGCGAGCCCGAATGCCCGGCGGCCGCGATCAGGCCGGACACCGAGCCCGGCATGCAGGGCTGGGCGGCGTTAAACGCCAAATACGCCGCGCTTTGGCCGAACGTGACCGAGAAGGCCGAGCCGCCCGCCGACGCCCGGGACTGGGACGGCGCGCCCGGCAAGCTCGAGGCGGCCTTCGGCGCGGCCGATCCCGCCATCGCCTGAGCCAGGCCTCCCGAAAACTCTCCGAGGACGAGTCTGATGAGCAAGTATCTGGAAGAGCGCGTGACGCATGTGCATCACTGGACGGAGACGCTGTTTTCGTTCCGCACGACGCGCGATCCGTCGTTCCGCTTCCGCAATGGCGAGTTCACGATGATCGGGCTCGAGGTCGAGGGCCGGCCGCTGACGCGGGCCTATTCGGTGGTGAGCGCGAACTATGACGAGGAGCTCGAGTTCTTCTCGATCAAGGTGCCGGACGGGCCGCTGACGTCGCGCCTGCAGCATCTCAAGGTCGGCGACCCGATCCTGATCGGCAAGAAGCCGACCGGCACGCTGGTGCTGGACAATCTGATGGCGGGGCAGAACCTCTATCTGCTCGGCACCGGCACGGGGCTCGCGCCCTTCCTGTCGATCATCAAGGACCCCGAGACCTATGAGCGGTTCGAGAAGGTGGTCCTGGTGCACGGCGTGCGGCAGGTGGCCGAGCTCGCCTATGGGGACACGATCACGCAAGGGCTTCCGAAGGACGAGCACCTCGGCGAGATGATCTCGGCGGGGCTCGTCTATTACCCGACCGTGACGCGCGAGCCGTTCCGCAACACCGGGCGGATCACTGACCTGATGCGCTCGGGCCGGCTGTTCTCGGACGTCGGGCTGCCGATGATGTCGAAGGAGCGCGACCGCTTCATGCTGTGCGGTAGCCCCGAGATGATCCGCGACACGCGCGCGCTGCTGATCGAGGGCGGCTACCAGGAGGGCAACCACGGCGAGGCCGGCCACTTCGTGATCGAGAAGGCCTTCGTGGAGAAGTGATCGCCCGGCGCTGAAACCGGGCCTCTGCGAAGGCCGGGCGCGGATCTTGCAACGCGCTCCTCATGTTCGCACCGCCGCCCTCCAAACCTCGCCTTTCCGACCGGGCCTTTCGGGCATGATCGGCGCCTGCCTCATGGGGCTCGGCGGGGCCATGCTGGTTCTCGGCGAGTTCGCGCGCCGGCGCGAGGCGGCGTGGCTGACCCGGAGCGACACGTTCGAGGCCGGTTACGCGGCATTGGCCGGCCTGTGCGCCGCCGGCGGGCTGTTCATGATGCTCCCGCCGCCCGGCTGAGCCGCGTCTAGACGCGCAACGCCCTCGCCGCAAAGCAAAAACGCCGCGCTCCGGTTTTCGGGGCGCGGCGTTTCTGTTTGTCAGGTCGAACCGGAGCGCCGGTTTACTTGATCTTGGAGAGCGAGGTGTCGAAGGAGAGCGAGACCAGGAACCGGTCCCCGCAGGAGCCGCGCTGCCCGATCGTCAGGGCGCATTCGGTGCGGGACAGGTTCGCGCCGGTGTAGCGGAGGTCGAGCGTGGCGGCCTTGTAGGAGACGCCGCCGCCGACGTTCCAGAAGGTGTAGTCGGGGGCAAAGCCCTCCTTCACCCAGTTCCGGCCAAGCTCGCCCGAGACGTAGAGGCTGAGATCGGGGTTCGGCAGCACGCCCGGAAAGGCGACCTTGGCGAACAGCGAAGAATGGCCGGCGTCGACGTTGTAGCCGATATAGCTGCTGGTCCAGTAGATGTTGGCGCCGATGGTGATGTTGTCGGTGACCGCGTATTTCGCGATGCCGTAGATCTTCCAGAAGTCGAGATCGTGGCCGCCCTTCTGGCCGACATAGTTGATGTCGAGATAGCCGACGTCGAGGGTCAGTCGGTCGAAGGTGTGGCGGACGCCGCCGTACCAGTCGGCCTCGATCGAGGGATCGTTGCCGCCGAAGTCGACATTGGACGCCCACGCGCCGGCGTAGACCCAGTCGAACAGCGAGACTTCGACATAGCCCTGGACGGCCATGTGCCCGCGGGTCTGGCTGACCGAGCGCAGGATGTAGTCGTTGGCGCCCTTCACCCCGAAGGCCACGTCCCAGATCGTCGGCTCCGCCGCCACGGGCTCGGCCACCAGGATGTCCGCCGCATGGGAGGGGGCGGTCATCGCGAAGCCGGTCGCGCCGACCCCGAAGGCGACGCAGGTCGCACGCAGAAGATTGTTCATTTCACTGTCCCCGAAGACGTTGCGAAACCAAGTAGGCCTCTGCGTCTTCTGCCGAACAACTGGAATCTTGCCGCATATCGCGGTGCAACAAGAAGTATTGCAGAATTATCACAGACGGTTGAGCGCTAAAATCTGAGCAACGTCGCTCAAAAAGTAGCCGGTCCGGCCGTGCTGTGCGGCGCGAGCCGAGCAAATCAGGGCGTCTAGCCAAAACCGCCTGATCAAAAAATGAACCGCTAGACGCCCCGAGGGGCTGCCTGCGAAAGCGTCACTGCGGAGGCCCGGTGGTCCCCCCGGATCCGGCGCAACCGGAGCTTGCGCCCTGGACGGCGCTCGCAGCCGGGCGCCGGCCTCCGAAGCTGAGCGAGAGCTTCTTCAGCGGCCTGTCGCCGGGGGCGAACTTCGGCGCGCAGT
>NZ_JBJKEX010000247.1:0-4533 GCF_045505405.1 Hansschlegelia beijingensis
GCCGGCGCCTGCGCGGCGAACGCGCTCGCGGTCGCCATCCCGTGCCACCGCGTCCTGCGCAGCGACGGCGGGCTCTCGGGCTATCGTTGGGGGACGGACAGGAAGCGCGCGCTGCTCGACCGGGAGCGCGGCTGAGGCTCGCTCAGCGATTGAGGTAGAACAGCACCAGCATCGAGTACACCAGTCCGGCGCCGCCGAAGAACCAGCCGATATGGATCTGCGGCGTGGTGGTGGACAGGAGGAAGGCGACCGAGAACAGGACCGCCATCAGGGCAAGCGCCGCCAGCAGCTCGAGCGCGTTTCGGATCATTGGCGGCATTGTGAGCACCCCGGAAAGCCGCGGGCGAGAATGGCGCCAGCGAGCGGCCTTGGCCATATCCGGAACGGGCTGGCGACGGCGGCCCCGCGTCGCGGTAGCATGGACTCGACCGTTTTCCCGGGAGCGTTCGTGATCCGGATCCTGATCCTCGTCTTGCTGATCGTCGCCGCCCTCGGCCTGACGGATTCGCGTCAGCGGATCGGCCGGGCCTTGTTCGACGCCGGTCTGCAGCGTGTCGGGGCGTTCTTGCTGGGCGGGGCCGCATGGAACGGCGCGGCGCTCTACGAGCGCGGGTATTACGCCGAAGCCGCCGAGGCCTTCCGTCAGGCCGACTTCGCGGGGCAGGCCTACGACCTGGGGACGGCGCTGGCGCGCGCCGGCCGGCTGAAGGAGGCGGTCGAAGCCTTCGACGAGGCGCTGAGCCGCGATCCGAACGACGAGGACGCCCGCTACAACCTCGCCCTGGTCGAGTCGCTGATCCGCGTCAGGCGCGGCGACGGACCTGACGCGCAGAATGGCGCGCAGGCCGCGGCGACCGAGAACAAGCGCGGCGGCGACGCGCCGCCGGACGCCGAGAACGACGTCGAGTCCGAAGGTCAGGGGGCGGCCGGCGATCGTGACTCCGGCAAGCAGGCCGAGGGAGCCGGATCGAGCAAGGCCTTCCGGGTCAGTCGCGGCGATCAGGGGAGCGCCTCCTCCCAGGCCGGCAAGGCGACCGGCTCGATCGGCGCGGCGCAGGGGGCCGGGCGCACCGGCGATGCGTCCATGAACGTCGCGCGCCAGACGTCAGATCAGCCGGCGCTCCACAGCGACAGCATCATGTACAAGACCGTCTACGCGTCGCGGCAGTGGCTCGAGACGCTGCCGGACGATCCCGGCGTCTACATCCGCCGGCGCTTCGAGCAGGAGCGCGAAGCCCGCCGCGAGCAGGGGCGCGCCGCGCCGGAGATGACCGACCCCTGGTGAGGCCGGTCAGGCCTTCAGGCGGTAGCCCGTCTTGAAGATCCAGCGCACCGCGAGCAGGCAGGCGAGCAGGAACAGCAGCGTCATGCCCAGGCTGATCCCGACCCCGAGGTCGGAGCGGCCATAGAAGCTCCAGCGGAAGCCGCTCACCAGATAGACGACCGGGTTGAACAGCGTCACGCCGCGCCAGAACGGCGGCAGCATGTCGATCGAGTAGAAGCTCCCGCCCAGGAAGGTGAGCGGCGTCACGATCAGCAGCGGCACCAGCTGCAGCTTCTCGAAGCCGTCCGCCCAGATGCCGATGATGAAGCCGAACAGGCTGAACGTCACCGCCGTCAGGACGAGGAACGACATCATCCAGATCGGGTGCTGGATCTGCAGCGGCACGAACAGCGCGGCGGTCGCCAGGATGATCAGGCCGAGCAGGATCGATTTGCTGGCCGCCGCCCCGACATAGGCGATCACGATCTCCACGTAGGAGACCGGCGCCGACAGCACTTCGTAGATCGTGCCCGAGAAGCGCGGGAAATAGATGCCGAAGGCCGCGTTCGAGATGCTCTGCGTCAGCAGCGAGAGCATGATCAGGCCCGGCACGATGTAGGCCCCGTACGGGACCCCGTCGATCTCCTGGATGCGCGAGCCGATCGCCGCGCCGAACACCACGAAATAGAGCGAGGTCGACAGCACCGGCGACACGATGCTCTGCAGCAGCGTGCGCCAGGCGCGGGCCATCTCGAACAGGTAGATCGCCTGGATGGCGCGGAAATTCATCGGCGGGCCCTCACCAGGTCCACGAAGATCTCTTCGAGCGAGCTCTGCCGCGTCTGCAGGTCCCTGAAGCGGATGCCGGCTGCGGCGAGATCGGTCAGCAGGCCCGTGATGCCGGTGCGCTCGGCCTTGGTGTCGTAGGTGTAGACCAGCGAGCAGCCGTCGTCGGCGAGTTCGAGATTGTGCCCCGCAAGCTGCGGCGGAACGCGCGGCAGGGCCTCGGGAAGGTTGAGGATCAGCTGCTTGCGGCCGAGCTTCGACATCAGCGCGGCCTTGTCCTCGGTCAGGATGATCTCGCCATTGCTGATGACGCCGACGCGGTCGGCCATCTCCTCGGCTTCCTCGATGTAATGGGTCGTCAGGATGATCGTGACGCCGGTCTCGCGCAGCGCCCGGACGAGCTCCCACATGTCGCGCCTCAGCTCGACGTCGACGCCGGCGGTCGGCTCGTCGAGGAACAGCACCCGCGGCTCATGCGCCAGCGCCTTGGCGATCAGCACGCGCCGCTTCATGCCGCCCGACAGCGTCAGGATCTTCGAATCGCGCTTTTCCCAGAGCGACAGGTCGCGCAGGATCTTCTCGACATAGGCCGGGTTCTTGGGCTTGCCGAACAGGCCGCGGCTGAAATTGACGGTCGCCCAGACGGTCTCGAAATGATCCGTCGTGAGCTCCTGGGGAACCAGGCCGATGGCCGACCGGGCAGCACGGAAGTCCGAGACGATGTTGCGTCCCTCGACCTCGACCGTGCCCGAGCTGGCGTTGACGATGCCGCAGACGATGCTGATCAGCGTCGTCTTGCCCGCCCCGTTCGGACCGAGCAGCGCGAAGATCTCGCCGCGCTCGATCTCGAGGTTGACGCTCTTCAGCGCCTCGAAGCCCGAGGCGTAGGTCTTGGAGAGATTGGAGATCGAAATGACCGGCATGGCGGCGCAGATAGACGCGCGGCGCCGCTTCGTCCATGGCGCCGCGCGCGGATGACCGTTTGCGCCGGCGCATTGCCGGCGTTCAGGCCTCGTCGTCCTCGTCCGGGCGCAGCAGCTCGGCGAGCGCGGCCACCCGCGGAGCGGGCAGGGGGCGGCCCTCGTTCAGCAGCGCTTCGTCCGCATTGAGCCAGGCCCAGGCTTCAGCAAGTTCCTCCGGCGTCGCCCCGGTCGCGACGATCTCCGCGACCAGAACGTCGTCCGCAGGGCCGATCACGCCGATCACGTCCTCACGCGTCATGGTCATTGGCGCCTCCTTGCTCAGGCGCGGCGGAGCGCGTGCGCTTCGCTCATGCGCCGCACGCCGCGCTTCACCGATCTGGGCGCCGTCGGAGGCGGCTGCAACCGTCCGACGGAGCGGCGATCATCTGGCGGGAAGCGCAGCCGGCTTGGCCTCCGGGCTCCGCTGACGGCGGGCGAGCCGACGCACGGAAGAGGAGGTCGCGACCTCGCCGCGGTCGAAGAACGCCTCGTGGTTGGCCTCGATCTCCTCCAGCTCGTAGAGGTAGTTGACCATCATGCCGTGAGCCTGCCGCATCGCCCGCGGCGACCGGTCCCCGAGGAAGTTGACGCGCTCGAGCCGCGCCCCGTTGCCGAGGTGGAAGCGCGCGACAGGGTCGATCACGCCGCCGCGGCTGTTGCGGGCGTTCACCAGATACCAGGCGCAGGCGCGGGTCATGACCGGCCGCAGCCTCTCGGTCGCCTCCGGATCGTCCATCCACCCGCGGTCGTCGAGAACCGCGAGCAGGGCGCGATCGTCGAGGCCGAGCGCGTCCGACTCCGGATCCTCGCGCTCGCGCGCGAGCCAGGCGGCGAAGCCCGGGACCGGGGACAGCGTCACGAAGGTGGCGAGCTCCGGCAGATCGCGCCGCAGGTCCTGCACGACCTGCTTGATCAGGAAGTTGCCGAACGAGACGCCGCGCAGCCCCTCCTGGCAGTTGGAGATCGAATAGAACACCGCCGCGCTCGCCTGCTCGGCGGCGATCGGGGCGCGCTCCGGGGCCAGCACTTCCGCCACGCTTGCGGGCATGTCGGTCGTCAGCGCCACCTCGACGAAGATCAGGGGCTCGTCGACCAGCCGCGGATGGAAGAAGGCGAAACAGCGCCGGTCCGGCGGCTCAAGCCGCCGCCGCAGCTCCTCCCAGTCGCGGATCTCGTGCACGGCCTCGTAGCGGATGATCTTCTCAAGCACGCTCGCCGGCGACGCCCAGTCGATCGGCCGCAGCACCAGGAAGCCGCGGTTGAACCAAGAGCCGAACAGATGGGCGAAATCGTCGTCCACGACCGCAAGCCCGGGATCGCCGGCCTTCAGGGCGAGCAGCGCCTCACGCATCCGCACCAGGGCGGCCATGCCGTCGGGCGGGGAGTTGAGCCGGCGGATCAGCTCCTGGCGGCGCGGCTCCGAGGCCTCGTGCAGGCGCTGGGCGGCCTCCCCATCGCCTTGTTTTCGCGGTTCCCGACTGCATGGCGTTGCGGGCGGGCTTGTAGATGCGCGCGGACATG
>NZ_JBJKEX010000248.1:0-4517 GCF_045505405.1 Hansschlegelia beijingensis
CGCGGCGCATGGCGCTGAGGCCGGCTCGGGCGGAGCGGCCGCTCAGCGCCGCCGCCGCCACGATCATCAGGCCGGAAAGCCGGGCCGGGATGAAGTTCGCCCAGTCGTCGAGCCGCGCCGAAGCCCACCCGAAGGCCAGATGCCGCTCCGTCTTGTGGCCGATCATGCTGTCCGCCGTGTTCAACGCCTTGTAGGCGAACAGGCCAGGCAGGCCGAGCAGGAGGCACCAGAACGCCGGGGCGACGACCCCGTCGGAAAAGTTCTCGGCGCAGGATTCGATCGCCGCGCGGGACACGCCGGCCTCGTCGAGCCGCTTCGGATCGCGTCCGACGATCATCGAGACGGCCTGCCGGGCGGCTGCGAGGCCGCCAGCCTCGAACGCCGCCCTGACGGCTGCGACATGCGTGAACAGGCTGCGCTGCGCGATCAGGATCGAGGCGATCGCCCCCTCGATCAGGACGCCGTAGGGCACCCCCCCGAACGTCCAGGACAGCAGGAAGCCGACCGCCGCGGCGCCTGAAATCAGGACGATGAGAGCCCAGACGCCGCGCCTGCGGCGCACGCGCTCATCGAGCTCGAGCCTGTTGAGCCTCTTGTCGAGCCCACCGATCGCCGCGCCTGCGACGATCACCGGATGGGCGAGGCGTCGCCACACCCTGGCTGGATCGCCGATCAGCGCGTCGAGCCCGAGCGCGATCAGCACGACCATGGCGTTGTGGACCAGGAACAAGGTTCAGAGGGCCTTCTCGAAAGCCGCCTTGAGGGCCGTATCGAGTCGCTCGAACGCCTCGTCATCGCCTGGCAGGCCGAAGCGCAGGCAATCCGGCCGGTCGTCGAACCGGCGACACCAGACGCCGGCGCGGGCGAGCGACTCGTGGACGGCGGCCGCCCGCGGATGGCGGCCGGCCCGGAAAAGGTCACACCCCGCGAGACCCGTAAAGCCCGCATGAGCGAGGATGCCGTCGAGCCGCATCGCGTCGACGGTAAGGCGCAGCCGCATGGTGGCGATCCAGGCCTCGTCGGCGAGCGCCGTCAGGCCCGAGACGAGCGCCGGCCCGGAGACGGGCCAGGGCCCGAGCTCACCCGCGAGTTCACTGACCATCTCCTGGTCGCCGGCCGCGAATCCGAGCCGGAGACCCGGCAAGCCGAAGAACTTTCCGAAAGAGCGCAGCACGACCACGCCGCGCGACGCCAGCCTCCCGCCGAGGGCCACTTCCGGGGCCACATCCGCATAGGTCTCGTCGACCACGAGAAGCCCCTCGCGTTCAGCCAGCCGCTCGGCGAGCTTCTGGAGCTTCTCGGGAGAGGTCGTCCGCCCGAACGGCGTGCTCGGGTTGACCAGAACGACGACATCGGCGTCCTCGGCCGTCTGCATGTCGCAGATCGTGACCTCATGGCCGGCCCGAGCCCACACATAGGCGTGCTCCTCATAGGTCCTGCCGACCACAGCGACCGATCCGCGGACGCGCAGATAGGGCAGCAGTTGGATCATCGCCTGCGCGCCGGGGCCGGCCACGACCGGCGCGTCTTCCGGCCATTCGTATGCCTGCCGCGCCGTCCTCAGCAGGCTCTCCAGTTCTGGAGGCTCCGGAAGGCGGGTCAGAGACGAGGACGGGAACGGCGGCAGCTGGTAGGGGTGCGGGTTGACCCCGGTGGACAGGTCGAGCCATCCCTGCCGTGGTCGTCCGTAGGCGGCTTCCGCCCGCGCCAGGTCACCGCCATGCCTCATACGATCCCCTTGGCCGCTCAGCGTTTGAAGTTCAGGCCGAATTGCGCCCGCGTCAACGCGGGCGAAGCAGGGCCGGCTACGTATGGCCGCCGGCCGCAGAGTCGATGCTGATGCCCCGCACGGTCGTCACGATCTGCCGGACTTGCCGCCCGGAGGGACACCCCGAAGCGTCCGAGCGGCCGGGCGCTGCTCTGGGCCGGGCGGTCCGGGACGCGCTGGCGAACGTTCCCGCCGGATCGCAGCTGGAGGTTCGGGCGATCGCCTGCCTGTCCGCCTGCTCGCGCGCCTGTTCGGCCGTCGTGGCGGCCCCAGGCAAGTTCTCCTACGTGGTCGGAGACCTCGAGCCTTGCGACGCCGAGGCGCTGGTCGCCTTCGCGCTGAAACATGCCGAAAGCGCCGACGGGATCCCGGCGTGGCGCGACAGGCCCGCGAAGGTCAGGAAATGCACGATCGCGCGCGTTCCGCCGGCTGGGGTCGAGCACTCGCTGATCGAGGCGGTTCACGAGCCGCCGTCAACCCACGTCGATGACGTGCAGGAACGAACCTGAGACGAAGCCGCGAACAAGACCCGCTGATCCGCCGTCGGGCAACCTGAACAGCGGCGGCCCCTGTTCGCTCACGACGGAAGCGTAGTGGAACTCGTGGGCCCGGCAGACCGATCCGGCGGCCCCGAGCGGGCCCGGCGCGGCGAGTTCAGCGTGCCGATAGCCGAGATGCAGGCGGCGTTCGGCGAACGAGGTCTCCAGCGCGAGAAGGCCGAGCATCTCGTGCCGGGCTCCATCGGCGTCGACCAGCCCCTGCCCGAGCGTCATGTAGCCTCCGCATTCGCCGTAGATCACCGCGCCGGAGTCGCACGCTGTCGCGACGCCGGCGCGGAAGCGGCTCGCGCCGGCGAGGCGCCCGGCGTGCAGCTCCGGGTAGCCCCCGGGCAGAAACACCGCATCCGCCTCAGAGCTGGGAGGCTCGTCGGCGAGCGGCGAAAAAAAGCTGAGCTCCGCGCCTGCCTCGCGCCAGCCCTCCAGCACATGCGGGTATGCGAAACGGAAGGCGAGGTCCCGCGCCACCGAGATGCGCGAACCGAGAGGCGGGACCGGCGGCGGCAAGGCCGTGTAGAGCGGCGTCGGCGGAATGCTGGCGAGCGACCGCAATCGGTCCAAGTTCACGTTTCGGGCGACCAGTTCCGCCGCTGTCCGGATCAGGCTCTGGAGCTCTGGCAGTTCCTCGGCCTGGACGAGGCCGAGATGCCGGGATGGCGCCCGCAGCTCGGCGCTTCGCGGCAGAACGCCCAGCACCTCGACGCCGGCGGCGTCGCAGCCCTCGCGCAGCAAGGCTTCATGCCGGGCGCTCGCCACCCTGTTCAGCACCACGCCGGCGATCGGCGGTCCGCCTGCGAAGTTTCGGAAGCCGGCCGCTACGGCTCCGACCGACTGCGCCATGCCCGAGGCGTCGATCACCAGCGCCACCGGCGCGCCCAAGGTCGCCGCTACCTCGGCCGCCCCGCCGCGCCCTTCGACGCCGGGCTCCGCCGCGTGGTCGAACAGACCCATGACGCCTTCGACCACGAGAATGTCCGCGCCCTGCCCCGCCTCCACGGCCAGCCGCAGGATCCTGTCCCGTCGCATCGCCCATCCGTCGAGGTTCACCGAAGGTCGGCCGGTGGCCGCCTCATGGAAGCGGGGATCAATGTAGTCCGGCCCGATCTTGGCCGATGCGGCGACGAGCCCCGCGTCGCGAAACGCGCGCAGCAACCCCAGCGTCACAATGGTCTTTCCGGACCCGCTCGAGGGCGCGGCGACGACGAGTGTGGGCGCGCCCGTCATGCGATCGACTCGGCGAACGAGAACGGGCTGAGGACCGGAGCGAGCGCCACCACCTCGCCGACGACGATCAACGCCGGCGCTTCGGCGCCCTCGGCGTCGCCGGCCGCGAGCCGCCCCAGCGTCGTGCGGATGACTTTCTGCCGGACGGTGGTGGCGTGGCAGACGATCGCGACCGGTTCTTCCGCCTGGCGGCCGGCGGCGAGCAGACGCGTGCCGATCTCACGCATCAGGCGGAAGCCCATATAGACGACGAGCACCGGCGACCCGGCCGCCAGCGCGGGCCAGTCGAGCCGCTCCGAGAGGCCGCCGCCTGCGTCATGCGCTGTGATGAACGTCACCGCCTGGTTGATCTCGCGGTGAGTCACGGGAATTCCGGCGGCGGCCAGGCCGCCCACTCCCGCCGTCACCCCGGACGCGACCCGGAACGGGACCCCGGCCGCGACAAGCGCCTGAGCCTCCTCCGCGCCGCGGCCGAACACATACGGATCGCCGCCCTTAAGGCGCGCGACGCGCTTGCCGGACCGCGCGGCCGTGACGAGCAGGCTGGTGATCTCCGGCTGCTTCGGCGAGGGACGGCCGGCGCGCTTGCCGACGAAGCTCAGTTCGGCGTCCACGCGGGTGAGCCTCAAAACCTCCTCATTCACCAGCGCATCGAAGAACACGATGTCGGCTTGCGCGAGGGCCCAGGCGGCTTGCAGCGTGAGAAGGCCAAGGTCGCCCGGTCCTGCGCCGACAAGCCAGACGCAGCCGCGCGGGAATGGCGGCATCGCCGCAGCGATCGCGTCAGGGAACGCGACGGACGCGCGAGGGAGGGTTGCGTGACGCAGATCGGACGACATGCGGCGGATCGATGACGCGGAGCAGAAGCTCGAGATCGTGCCGCTTCTCGAAGTGATGCACATGCTGGCGCCCCAGCGTGACGAAACACACCCCGGCCGATGCTGGCGCGACCTCGGCCGCGGCCGCGG
>NZ_JBJKEX010000249.1:0-4514 GCF_045505405.1 Hansschlegelia beijingensis
GGCCGGGGTTCCGGCTGCGCTGAAGCACGCCAGGCAGCCAGCCGCCCTCGCCCTCCCGCCCGCCGGCGGCGCGGGCCACGATTCGGCCAAATCTCTGGATCGCGCCGGTCACGGCGCCAAGGCCGATCGCCAGCACGCCCGACCCGGCGAGCCGGGTCGCGATGTCGAGCGTCGCGAAGGCGTCGCCCTGCAGCAGCATGACGCCGCTCCAGGCCAGCAGGCCCGCTCCGAGCAGGTACAGGACGACGGACATGGCTATGGCGGCCTCGCGAGGTGTCTGCTCTTGCGTCTGTCTCGACCCGTGATGGTTACCGGCCGGTGAAGCGGCCGCCGATCCGCGAGCGGCGTTGTCCCCAAGGGCCGACAAGCATATCTAACGCGGGCGACCTGCCGCTGCACGCGGAGCTTCGTCACGCCTCGCGGCCCAGCGGAACGCCCATCTTTTCACGTGGAGATTTTCGATGGCCTTCGAGCTTCCGGACCTGCCCTACGCCTACGACGCTCTGCAGCCTTATATGTCCAAGGAGACCTTGGAGTTCCATCACGACAAGCATCACAACGCCTATGTCGAGACGGGCAACAAGCTGCTCGCCGGCTCCGGCCTTGAAGGCAAGTCCCTCGAAGAGGTGGTGATCGGCTCCTACGGGAAGAACCAGGCGCTGTTCAACAACGCCGGCCAGCACTTCAACCACATCCATTTCTGGAAGTGGATGAAGCCGAACGGCGGCGGCGCCGTCCCGGGCTCGCTCGAGGCCAAGATCAAGGAGGACCTCGGTGGCGTCGAGAAGTTCAAGGAAGACTTCATCGAGGCCGGCAAGGGCCAGTTCGGCTCCGGCTGGGCATGGCTCGCGCTCAAGAACGGCAAGCTCGAGGTGATGAAGACCCCGAACGGCGAGAACCCGCTGGTGCATGGCGCGACGCCGCTGCTCGGCGTCGATGTCTGGGAGCACTCCTACTACATCGACTACCGCAACCGTCGTCCCGACTACCTCAAGGCGTTCATCGAGAATCTGGTGAACTGGGAGTATGTCGAGGAGCTGTACTCCAAGGCGAAGTGATCGTCGCAAGCGACTGATCCTGCGGGGCCTTCGGGCCCCGTTTTTCGTTTGGAGCGGCGCGCGCTCAGGCGTCGAGGATCGCCTGCGCCACCAGCAGCGCGTCGCGATTGGCGCGCACGTCGTGGACGCGGAACATCACCGCCCCCTGGCGCCAGCCGAGCACCGAGGTCGCCACCGTGCCGAACACGCGCTCCTCCGGCCGGCGCTCGAGGATGTGCCCGATCAGCGACTTGCGCGAGGTCCCCAGCAGTACGGGGAAGCCCATGGCGGCGAGCGCGTCGACCCGCCTGATGGCGATCAGGTTCTGGGGGATCGTCTTGCCGAATCCGACGCCCGGATCGAGCGCGATCGCGGCGTCCGGGATTCCCGCCTTCTGGGCGATCTCGATCGAGCGGCCGAGAAACCGCTTCATGTCCTCGACGATGTCGAGCGCGGAATCGACCTCGGTGCGGTGATGCATCACCACGACCGGGGCCCCGTGCTCGGCGGCCACGCGGGCGATGTCCGGGTCGCGCTGCAAGCCCCAGACGTCGTTGACGATCCGGGCGCCCGCCTCGAGCGCCGCAGCCGCCACCTTAGCCTTCATGGTGTCGATCGAGATCGGCGCGTCGACCGCCTCCCTCACGGCGCGGATGGCCGGCACGACGCGGCGGATCTCCTCCTCGGCGTCGACCGCCTGATAGCCCGGCCGGGTCGACTCGCCGCCGATGTCGATGACGTCGGCGCCCTCCTCCGCCATCGCGCGGGCGTGCGCGGCGGCGTTCTCGACGGCCGCGAAGCGCCCGCCGTCGGAAAATGAGTCCGGCGTGACGTTCAGGATGCCCATGACGCGCGGGCCGCCGGCCCGGTCGAACAGGCGGGCGGCGGAGAAGGCGGGCTTGGACGAGCCGTCGGACATGCGGAACCCGGGCGCTAGGATGGCGAACGGCAGACCATCAGCATGATTTCGCCGCCGGAAGAAACCCCGCGGCCGATCAATAGGTCAGCGTCACCGGCAGCGCCTTGGCGCTCTCGATCCATTTCGCGAGCAGCTTTTCGGACGGCGGCGCGTGCACGATCCTGCGCGTCTGGTTCAGCCGGGCCACCGCCCGGGCGAGATTGGCCGGGTTGCGGTTGCGCAGATCCGGCACGGTGTCGACGCCCGCGGCTTCGAGCAGCACGGCGTAATCGAGCGCGACGCCCGGCACGCGGGTCAGATCGGCGATGTTCGCGAGCTTCAGGATGACCGTGTCGTCGAGCCCGGCGGCGGCGGCGAGCGCCTTGCGGCCTTTCGGCGTGCTCGCCTTCTCCAGAAGCGTCGCCGTGGTGCGGACCCGCACGGCCTTCAACTTCGCGATGACCTCCGGCCCGACGCAACCAACCTCGGAGACCGGATAGGACATGCGTCGCCCTCCTGCGCGGCATCGTGACCGACCCGGGCCCAAAGCAACGCGGGCCATGCGAACGCACAGGCACGAACGCCGCGCGAGGCGGCGCTCCAGTCAGATGAAGGCTTCGAGCCCCGGCACGGCGCCGACGATGCGGCCCGTGGTCTCCTCCCCGACAGTATCGCGCGAGAAGGCGAGCATTTCACGCGTCACGACCTGAACCTCGCCGCCCGACAGTCCGGCGGCGGTCAGCGCGTGATAGGCCGCCATCGCGCCGAAGCCCGGATAGCCGGGAGACTCCGCCGCCTGCGCCCTGCCCTCGTCGAGCACGGGAGCGGCGCCCGGAATCGCGTCCACCAGCTCCTTCACGGCCGCCGGAGGCGCCTCCTTGTCGAGGAACACCAGGATGGTCTTGACCGCGGCCGCAGCCTTGGCGCGGTCGATGTGAGCGGCGTTGGATAGCCGGGTCACCAATTCGTCCATGCCTGTCCCCTCCGTTCGGCGGCGCAGTTTAGGGGTCGATGGTCTCATGACAAGCGGCCATTGGAAGGAGGCCGGCTTGGTTCGCCCCGCGCGCCGTGGCAGGCTCGCGCCCCACGGACGAGGGGCGAGGCCGCATGGCGGAGAACGGCAAGATCTTCATCGGGACGAGCTTCGACTCTCACGGCGCGAGGGTGAAGGCGGAGGAGCTCGAGCTGCGGCTCGCCAACCGGCACGGACTGGTCACCGGCGCGACCGGGACAGGCAAGACCGTCACCCTGCAGGTCCTCGCCGAGGGGTTTTCGCGGGCCGGCGTTCCGGTGTTCGCCGCCGACATCAAGGGCGATCTCTCGGGCGTCTCCCAGATGGGCGAGCCGAAGGACTTCCTAGTGAAGCGCGCCAAGGAGGTGGGCCTCGAGCCGTATCAGAACAGCGCCTTTCCGGTAGCGCTCTGGGACCTGTTCGGCGAGCAGGGCCATCCGATCCGCGCCACGGTCTCCGAGATGGGGCCGCTGCTGCTGGCGCGCCTGATGGGCCTCAACGACATCCAGGAGGGCGTGCTCAACATCGTCTTCCGCGTCGCCGACGAACAGGGCCTGCTGCTGCTCGATCTCAAGGACCTGCAGGCGCTGCTCGGATATGTGGCTGAGAACGCCGCCGCCTTCACGACCAAATACGGCAACGTCGCCAAGGCCACGGTCGGCGCGGTGCAGCGCCAGCTGCTGGTGCTGGAGCAACAGGGCGGCGCCAAGTTCTTCGGCGAGCCGGCGCTTTCGCTGAACGACCTCATGCGCACGGCGCCCGACGGCCGCGGCGTCATCAACATCCTGGCCGCCGACAAGCTGATGGCGAGCCCCAGGCTCTACGCGACCTTCCTGCTCTGGCTGATGTCGGAGCTGTTCGAGGAACTGCCGGAGGTCGGCGACCCGGACAAGCCGAAGCTCGTGTTCTTCTTCGACGAGGCGCATCTGCTGTTCGACGAGGCGCCCAAGGCGCTGATCGACAAGGTCGAGCAGGTGGTGCGGCTGATCCGCTCCAAGGGCGTCGGCGTCTATTTCGTCACGCAGAACCCGATCGACGTGCCGGAGACGGTGGCGGGCCAGCTCGGCAGCCGCATCCAGCACGCGCTGCGCGCCTACACGCCGCGCGACCAGAAGGCGGTCAGGGCCGCGGCCGAGACCTTCCGGCCGAACCCCGACCTCAAGACCGCGCAGGTTATCACCGAACTCGGCGTCGGCGAGGCGCTGGTCTCGACGCTCGAGGGCAAGGGCGCCCCCACCGTCGTGCAGCGCACGCTGATCGCGCCGCCGGCGGGCCGCATCGGCCCGGTGACGCCCGAAGAGCGCAAGGCGCTGATCGCGTCCTCGCCGGTAGCCGGGCGCTACGACATCACGATCGACCGCGACTCCGCATACGAGATGCTGGCCCGCAAGGCGGAGACGACGGTCGCAGCCGATCAGGCCGCGACGCAGGCCGACGCGGGCGGCGACGACCTGCTGGGCGGCCTGTTCAAGACGGTCTTCGGGGCCGGCGCAGGCCGCAAGGGGACGCTGACGCCCGGCCAGCGGGTCGCCCGCGAGGTGACCCGCACCATCGTCAACCGCACCGC
>NZ_JBJKEX010000024.1:0-20904 GCF_045505405.1 Hansschlegelia beijingensis
ACGGCAAGGAGGCCGTGACCTTCCTGGTCCGGGTCCGCCGTTGAGGAGCAGCCCGCGAGCGCGAGCGCGGTGCAGGCGGCGCCGATGAATGCGCGGCGCGTCGAGCGATGCGGCATGGACGTGTATTCTCCGGATAAACGTGAGCGACACTGCGCCTGTGGAGCGGTTAACCCCGCGTTGCCGCGTCGCCCAGGTCCGGCGCAATCTGCGTCGGCGCGGGCCTCGCCTCGCGCAACGCCTCCGCCACGCGGGTGACGGCGTCGACCATGGTGCGGTCTGGCGGCCCGCCAAGGGCGATCCCCTGGGCGGAGAACGCCTTCACCAGCGCGAAGTTGAGGTCGCTCTTGACGCTCCCCGCTGTGCGCGGGCTCGACACGTTGCAGAACAGGGAGAATGCGTTCTCGGCCTTGCCCAGCGTGATGAACTGGAACAGCGGCTCGGGGAACTCGATGACGGCGGGATGCGCCTTCACCGTCTCGAGGGCGGCGCGCCGCACCAGGTCGGGGTCGACGGCGGACGACACGGCGAGATCGATCTGGACGCGCCCGAGCGGATTGCCGTGCGTTACGTTCTTCACGCTCTTCGTGATGAACTCGGAATTGGGGACGATCAGCGTCGAGCGGTCGAACAGCTCGATCTCGGTCGATCGCACGGAGATGCGCCGCACATTGCCCTGATCCGACCCGATCACGACCCAATCGCCGGCCTTGATCGGACGCTCCGCGAGCAGGATCAGACCCGACACGAAGTTGGAGATGATCGCCTGCAGGCCGAAGCCGATGCCGACGGAGAGCGCGCCGGCGACGATCGCGAGCTTGTCGAGGCTGAAGCCGAGATAACCAAACGCCGCGACGATGACGACGAGGCCGCCGAGATATCCGACGCCGGTGCTGACTGAGGCCTTCAGGCCCTCGTCCATGCGGCTCTTCGGTAGGAGGTCCCGGTCGAGCCACCGCTGCACGGTCCGGGTGAGAGCGTAGCCCAGCGCCACCAGAAGGAGCGCGCCGAGGACACCGGTGAGCGAGATGGTGATCCCGCCGAGCTGCACGCCCGTGATCGCGTAGCGGAGCCATCCGAAGACGTCGGTGGATTCCACCCCCCAGGGGGCCAGCACGAACACCGCGGCGAAGCAGATGAGGGCGACGCGGGCGACGCCCGACAGAACCACTCCGACCTGCTCGAGCGATTCCGGCCGGACGCCGACCGCGGCGGCCGTCGACCGGCCGAAACCGGTGTGGCTCGACAGCGCGGTGGTCAGCAGATCGTTGACGAAGACCAGCAACAGCCAGCAGAGCGAGATGACCGCCGTCGCCCAGACGATCTGGTTCGCCAGGAACTGGCCCAGCGCGACGTAGCCGAGGACCACGGCGCCGATCACGACCGCGATCGCCAGCCATGCCACCAGCCGCGTGAGGGACAGCAACGGATGGTCAGGCGCGTCAGCCTCGGCCGCCCCCTTCTCGATCAGGCGCGCGGACCGCATCCTGCGCAGCGCGATCGCGAACGCCCCGGCGACGAGCACTGCGAACACGCCACTGGTGGCGATCGTCACCGGCAGGCTCGCCACGATCGCCTCGTTGAACCGGTCCACGAACCGCCCGAGCACAAAGACCAGCATGCACCAGAGCGGCTGGTTCTTGATCTCGCTGACGGCAGGTTCGGAAAGCTTCGCGAGACGCCAGCTGGGCCGTCCGGGTGCGAGCACCGCGCGGATCATCCCCTGCGCAAAGCCCAGCAGGCCCGCGACCCAGATCAGCGAGCGCATGAGCGGCTCGATCTTGATCGTCATCCAGCCTGCGCTCTTCAGGCCGACATAGAGACAGAGGGCCGCGAGCAGCGGAGCGAGGGTCGTGGCGACCAGCCGGAAGACCGCCGTGGCCGAGCTCTTGAGGCGCGTTTTCGGCGCCTGCCTCACCACGAGGCGCTCGGCGAGCGCGCCGATCCACATGCGCCCGGGGAACAGCAACAGCCAGGCGGCGAGCGTCGCGACCGCCATTATGCCGATCGAGGTCGTGTCGGCGTTCCGCGAGATCGCGCTTGTCCAGTCGGACGCCAGATCCTGGGTCCGACTGAGGTCGCGCGGCGCGGCGGTCACGACCGCCGCCCAGAGGCTGGGGTCCAGCAGCGAACTGGAACGTTCGAACAGGCGCTGCGCCAGCTGCGTCCGGCGCCGCTGGGTGATTTGGTCGCCGACCTGCGCGGCTTCGACCTGCAGGAGCCTGCCGCGCTTTATGGCGTCGTCGAGCTTCTGGCGTGCGGCCGTCTGCGCGTCGCGTTCGCGCGTGACGTCCGCGCTTTCCGGCGGCGCTCCTTCGGCGGGCTTCGGCCCAATCTGCGCAAGACGCTGGTCAGCTGCGTCGCGCTGCGTGGTGAGCTCTGCGATCGCCGCCTCGACCGCGATCGAGAGCGGGTCGATGCGAGACCGCAGGCCCGCGAGGTCCTCGTCCCTGACGTTGGGGTCGGCGAGCCGCGCCTCGATGCGGTCGAGATCGGCGCGCGCCGCGTCGATCGCGCTGGGCGCTGCGTTCTGCGCGCTCGCAAGGCCGCCTGCGACGAGCGACGCGAGCAGAGCGGCGACGAAGCAAAGCGCGCTGACGCGAGGGAACTTTGAGGTCATGGCGCCCTGAAGGTGCGTGATTCGTATCGCCCGCGCGTGTCTTCCGGGATGAATGCGGCCAAGGACGGGCGGACCGATCGCATCAGCTTCGCTCTTGCGGCGACGAGCGGGATCGGTATGTCAAAAAATTGACCGTATTGACCCCTGTTCCGTTTTGAAACCCTGTCGAAGCGCCGATGTTTTCCCATAACCCAGCCAACGCGGCGCCAACGGCGGCGATCAGCGTTCGGCGGCCGCACGGCAAGCGACCGTCCGCACCTCGGATGGGGAACCGAGCTGTTTAGCGGCGGCGGAGAGATGGCGAGGCGCCTCGAGGGCTTCGACTGGAGCGGATCGCCGCTCGGGTCGCCGTCGGCGTGGCCGGGTGAGCTCAAGGCGGCGCTCGGAATCTGCCTGCACTCCAGCGTGCCCACCGCGATCTATTGGGGCCCGGAGCTGCGGCTTCTCTACAACGACGCCTGGACGCCCGTCGCGGGAGAGCTCCATCCCTGGGCGATCGGCCGGCCGGCGGCGGAGGTCTGGGCCAGCATCTGGCCCATTGTCGGGCCGCAGTTCGAACGCGTGATGCGGAGCGGCAAGGGCTTCTCGACGTCGGATCAGATGCTCCCGCTGCAGCGAGACGGCGAGACCGCCGAGACGTACTGGGACTACAGCTTCACCCCGATCTTCGACTCGTCAGGACGCGTCGCAGGCGTTTTCAACCAGGGCCTGGAGACGACGGCCCGCGTCCTGGCCCAGCGCGCCCAGGATTTCGCCCTCGAGCTGCGCGACCGACTGCGCGACCTCACCTCGGGCGAGGAGGACGAGGCTGCGGGGCTGTCGATCATTCTTGAGCGGCTCGGGCGGCATCTGGGGCTTGCGCGGGTGGGCTATTCCGTCGTCGAGGGCGAGATCGCCCACGTCGCCGGGACCTGGCGCAAGCCCGGGATGCAGGACGTCGCAAACGCCCAGTTCCGGCTGCCGGATTTCGGCGGCCCCGTCATGGCGGAGATGCTGTCCGGCCGAACCATCTCGAGCCCGGACGTCCTGAAGGACGCCAGATTCTCGGAGGAAGCCGTCGCGAACCTGCGCGGCTTCGGGGTTCGCGCCAACGCCATCGCGCCGGTCGTGCGGAACGGACGCGCGATCGCCTTCCTGTTCATGGACGATGACAAGCCGCGGCGGTGGTCGCCGCATGAGACCGACCTCGCCCGTGAGACGGCGGAGCGGATCTGGGTCGCGCTCGATCGGGCGGAGACGATGGCGCGCCTCCGCGAGAACGAGAGGCGCTTCGCGGCCATCTTCGGGGAAGCCGGCGTCGGGCTTTCGGAGGTGGACGACAAGGGAGCGTTCATCCGGATCAATCCGAGCATGGCGCGCATTCTCGGCCGCTCGGTCGACGAGGCGTCCGGTCTCACGATCAGTCAGGTCACCCATCCGGACGACATCGCCCTCACCGACCGCCGGTTGGCCGAGGCTCATGAGAGCGGCGAGCCCTATTCGATCGAGAAGCGATATGTGCGCCCGGACGGCTCGCACGTCTGGGCGCAGACCAACGTGACGCGGCTGCTGGACGACAAGGGCAAGGTCAACGGGTTCTTCAGCGTCACGACCGACGTGACCGAGCGGAAGGAGCAGGAGCGGATCCGCGCCTGGCTGCTCGCCGAGCTGAACCACCGCGTGAAGAACAACCTTGCGACCGTCCAGGCCCTCGCGCACCAGACGCGGGCGACCACCTCGTCCGTGGATGAGTTCGAGCGCGTCTTCAACGCGCGCCTGATGGCGCTCTCGCACGCTCATAACTTGTTGATGCGTGAAACCTGGACTTCCGCCCCGCTTGCCGATCTGGTCGACGTCACGCTTGCTCCTTACGGCTCCGCAGAGCCTGACAGGATCGTGAGCGGCGGACCCGATGTTCGCCTTGCCCCCACCGCGGCGGTGACATTCAGCCTCGCCCTGCACGAACTCGCGACCAACGCCGTGAAATTCGGCGCGCTGTCGCGAGCAGGAGGACGGGTGTCGGTCACCTGGAACATGCAGGACGTGGCCGATCGCGCGGGAATCCGCATCGCCTGGCGGGAGGCGGACGGACCGCCGGTCGAAGCGCCGCAACGGCGAGGCTTCGGGTTGCGGCTGATCGAGCGCGGCGCGCCGGCCGAGCTCGGCGGCGAGGCCAAGCTTGAATTCACGCCAACCGGCGTCGCATGTGTGTTCCAGTTCCCCCTCTCCCAGAAAGTCATGCTTCCATGACGGAAAAGTTGAACGGCCTTCGCATCCTGCTCGTCGAGGACGAGGCGATGATCTCGATGCTGTTCGAGGACATGCTGATCGACAGCGGCGCCGCGGTGGTCGGTCCGGCGAGCGCCGTCGCCACCGCCCTCAACATGATCTCGACCGAGCAGATCGACGGGGCCCTGCTTGACGTCAATCTCGGCGGGGAGCAGAGCTTCGCGGTGGCGGACGCCCTGATCGAACGGAACATCCCGTTCGTATTCGTGACCGGCTATGGCGGGGCCGGCGTGCGTGACCGCTATCCCGAGGCTCCGACCTTGCAGAAGCCGTTCGTCACGGAGGATCTGCAACGGGCCCTCCTGCAACTCGCCACCGCTGCTCGGACTTGAGACTATGCGTCCTTTCCACCTTGCGTTTCCTGTTTCCGATCTGGAGGCCACCCGGCGTTTCTATGGCGACGTCATGGGCTGCCGGATCGGCCGCGAAAGCCCTGGCGCCTGGATCGATTTCGATCTGTTCGGCCACCAGCTCTCTGCCCACCTGCGTCCCGCGAGCCCTGCGCCGGTGGCCACCGGCGGCGTGGACGGCGACGCCGTTCCGATCCCGCACTTCGGCGTGATCCTTCGGATGGACGACTGGCGCAGCCTTGCGCAGCGGCTCGAGGCCGATCCGCAGACGAACTGGCGGCTGCGGCCCAAGGTCAGGTTCGAAGGCGAGCCGGGCGAGCAGGCCACGATGTTCGTCCTCGATCCCTCGGGCAACGCGCTCGAGTTCAAGGCCTTCGCGGACGACGCGGCGATCTTCGCGACCTGATCCGTCCGGCGATCGGCGGGGTTGCGGCTGCGCGGGCCAAGGCTATCGTGCATCACCACAACCCACCGCGGGGCCGGGCATGCCGATCTACAGAGCGCCCGTCGAAGACACGCTGTTCCTGCTGTTCGACGTGCTCGGTTACGAGCGGCACGCCAACCTGCCCGGCTTCGCGGACGCCGGCCGGGAGACCGTCGAGGCGATCCTGGCGGAGGGCGCCAGGCTGTGCGAGCGGACGCTGCTGCCCACCAATCAGGCCGGCGATCTGGCCGGCTGCACGCTCGGGCCCGACGGGAGCGTCACGACGCCGGAGGGGTTCAGGGGCGCCTACCGAGCCTTCACGGAAGGCGGCTGGATCGGCCTCTCGGCCGCGCCCGAGCATGGCGGGCAAGGCCTGCCGCACCTGCTGACGGCGGTCATCAACGAGTACGCGTCCTCGGCCAATATGGCGTTCGCCATGTATCCGGGTCTCACCCAAGGGGCCATCGCCGCGCTGACGCTGCACGGCTCCGAGGAGCAGAAGCGGATATATCTGCCCCGGATGGTGTCGGGCGAGTGGACCGGCACCATGAACCTCACGGAGCCGCATTGCGGCACCGATCTCGGCCTGATCCGCACCCGCGCGACCCCCGCCGGCGACGGTTCGTACCGGATCACCGGCTCCAAGATTTTCATCTCGTCCGGCGAACACGACCTGACCGACAACATCGTGCATCTGGTGCTCGCCCGCATCGACGGCGCGCCGGCGGGCACCAAGGGCATCTCGCTGTTCGTCGCGCCGAAGCTGCTGGTGAACCCGGACGGTTCGCTCGGCGCGCGGAACGGAATCTCCTGCGGCTCCATCGAGCGCAAGATGGGCATCCACGGCAACGCCACCTGCGTGATGAACTACGACGGCGCCGCGGCGTGGCTCGTCGGCGAGGAGAACCGCGGCCTCGCGGCCATGTTCACGATGATGAACGAGGCGCGTCTCGGCGTCGGCGTCCAGGGCCTCTCCCAGTCCGAAGTCGCTTACCAGAACGCCGCGGCCTACGCGAAGGAGCGCCTGCAGGGCCGCGCCCTGACGGGCGCGAAGGAGCCGTCGCGACCCGCCGATCCGATCATCGTGCATCCCGACGTGCGCCGGACCCTGCTCTCTATCAAGGCGTTCAACGAGGCCGCGCGCGCTCTGATCCTCTGGACCGCGCTCAAGGGCGACGTCGCCCGCCTCTCCGAGGATGAGCGCGAGAAGCGCGAGGGCGACGACCACATGAGTCTGATGACGCCCGTCATCAAAGGCGTCATCACCGACGTCGGCTTCGAGAACACCGTCAAGGCGCAGCAGATGTTCGGCGGCCATGGCTACATCGCCGAATGGGGAGTGGAGCAGTTCGTCCGGGACGCCCGCATCGCCATGATCTACGAGGGCGCGAACGGCGTGCAGGCGATGGACCTCGTCGGCCGCAAGCTGCCACGCGACGGCGGCCGCGCCGTCATGGCGTTCTTCAAGGAGGTCGACGGCTTCCTGGCCGAGAACGCCGAGGACGAGGCGCTGAAGCCCTTCACCGGTCCGCTCCGGCGCGCGCGGGAAGACCTGCAGAAGGCCACGATGTGGTTCATGGCCAACGCCATGGGCAAGCCCGACAACGCCGGAGCGGGCGCGACCGACTACATGCACCTCTTCGGCCTGGTGGCGCTCGGCTATATGTGGGGCAGGATCGCCAAGGCGGCGGTCGCGAAGAAGGCCGAAGGAAACGGCGTCGCGGAGCGCATGGACGCCAAGCTCGTGGCCGGCCGCTTCTTCATGGAGCGGACGCTGCCCGAGACCGCGACGCGGCTCGCCCGGATCGCGGCCGGCGCCGATACGATCATGGCGCTGCCGGCCGACGCTTTCTGAGAACGCACAGCCGGCCGCAAGGAGGACGCCAATGCCCGAGGCCTTCATCTACGACGCGGTCCGCACGCCGCGCGGCCGCGGCAAGCCCGACGGCGCGCTGCACGAGGTCTCGACGCTTGGCCTTGCGACCACGGCCCTTCGCGCGATCGCCGAGCGCACCGGGTTGGAGACCGGCCGCATCGACGACGTGGTGCTGGGCTGCGTCGATCCTGTCGGCGAGGCCGGCGGCGACATCGCACGCGCGGCCGCGCTCGCAGCCGATTACGGGGTGCAGGTCCCGGGCGTGCAGATCAACAGGTTCTGCGCGTCGGGGCTCGACGCGGTCAACTTCGCCGCCGCGCAGGTGATGTCCGGCCAGCACGACCTCGTCGTGGGCGGCGGCGTCGAGAGCATGAGCCGCGTCGGGATCGGGGCCTCGGGCGGAGCCTGGCCGATGGACCCGGCGATCGCGGTGAAGTCCTACTTCATGCCGCAGGGCGTCTCGGCCGATCTGATCGCGACCAAATACGGGTTCTCGCGCGACGATGTCGACGCGTATGCGGTGGAGAGCCAGAAGCGCGCCGCGGCCGCCTGGGAGGCAGGCCGGTTCGCGAGCTCCGTGGTGCCGGTGAAAGACGTCAACGAGATCATCCTGCTCGACCGCGACGAGCATATGCGCCCCGAGACCACGATGCAGTCGCTCGGGAGCCTGAAGGCGTCCTTTGTCGAGATGGGCGAGATGGGCGGCTTCGACGCCGTCGCCATCTATGCTCATCCGGAGGTCGAGCGGGTCGAGCACGTCCATCACGCCGGCAACTCCTCCGGCATTGTGGACGGCGCCGCGGCCGTGCTGGTCGGCTCCCGCGAGGCCGGCGAGAAGGCGGGGCTGAAGCCCCGCGCGCGCATCAGGGCCTTCGCTAATATCGGCTCGGATCCGGCGCTGATGCTCACCGGTCCGATCGACGTCACGAAGAAGGTGCTGAAGCGGTCCGGCATGTCGCTCGCCGACATCGATCTGTTCGAGGTCAACGAAGCCTTCGCGGCCGTGGTGCTGCGCTATCTGCAGGCCTTTGGGCTCGACCCGGCCAAAGTGAACCCGAACGGCGGCGCCATCGCCATGGGCCATCCGCTCGGGGCGACCGGCGCGATGATCCTGGGCGCCGCGATCGACGAGCTTGAACGGTCAGGCAAGGAGACGGCGCTCGTGACGCTCTGCATCGGCGCCGGCATGGGCACGGCGACGATCATCGAGCGGGTGTGAGATGGCGCGTACCTCAAGGTGAGGAAGGTCGTCATCATCCTTTCCAGCGAGGCGGTACCGTCCAAGTTGGCGGTGGACGCTGATTGCTGGCTCATGGAGGGGGTTCTGAGCAAGAGCGCCATTGAGGACCTTCGCGGCGCAGGCATGAACGTCACGATCTTCAAGTCCATCGAAATGACAGAACAGAGCGTCTCCGAAATTGTGAGCATGGCTCTGCTCCACAATCAGGATTGGCGCGAGACCACGGTGCTCAGATGACCGCCAGCACAGGTCGAGCCTAGAGGAATCAGACCCCAGCATGAGCGCACCCAGCTTCCACACTGAGCTCGACGGCGACGGCATTCTCTCTGTCGTCTGGGACATGGCCGGGCGCTCGATGAACGTGCTGACGGCGGACGCCATCGCGGAGCTTTCGGCGATTGTCGACCGTGTGCCCACAGACGACGCGGTCAAAGCCGTCCTGGTCTCTTCGGGCAAGAAGGCGTTCTCGGGCGGCGCGGACCTGACGATGCTGGAAGGCATAGCCCGGCTCTATGCGCGCGAGACAGCGCAGCATGGCGAGGCCCCGGCGGCGAAGGCGGTGTTCGAAGAGAGCCGCCAGCTCAGCCTGCTCTACCGGCGCATCGAGACCAGCGGAAAGCCCTGGGCGGTCGCCATCAACGGCGTCTGCCTCGGCGGCGCGTTCGAGCTCGCGCTCGCCTGCCATTATCGCGTGGCGTCGGACGACGCCTTGACCCGCGTGGGCCTGCCGGAGGTGAAGGTCGGCCTGTTCCCGGGCGCCGGCGGCACGACGCGGATCGCTCGGATGATGCCGCCCCAGGACGCGCTGCAGATGCTGATGAAGGGCGAGCAGATCCGCCCCGATCGCGCACGCGCCATGCGGCTCGTCGACGAAGTCGCGCCGAAGGCGGAGATCGTCGCCCGCGCCAGGGCCTGGCTGCTCGGCGCCCCGAGGGCCGTGAAGCCGTGGGACGAGAAGGGCTTCAAGCTGCCGGGCGGGCCAGTCTGGTCGAAGGCCGGCTTCATGACCTTCCCGGCCGCCAACGCCATCTACCGCCGCGAGACCCAGGACAACTACCCGGCGATCCGCGCCATGCTGCAGGCGGTATTCGACGGGCTGCAGCTCCCGATGGACCTCGCGCTGACGGTCGAGAGCCGGCTGTTCGCCAAGGTGCTGCGATCACCAGAAGCGGCGGGGATGATCCGCACCCTTTTCGTCTCCATGCAGGAGCTCAACAAGGGCGCCCGCCGCCCGAAGGGCGTCGCTGAGACGAAGCTCCGGAAGGTGGGCGTGGTCGGCGCCGGCTTCATGGGCGCAGGCGTCGGCTACGTCTCCGCGCAGGCCGGGCTCGAGGTCGTGCTGATCGACCAGAGCCAGGAGGCGGCGGACAGGGGCAAGGCCTTCGCGCAGAAGCTGATCTCCGATCAGGTCGCCAAGGGTCGCGCCACCGGCGCGGATCGTGAGGCGCTGCTAGACCGCATCACGACGACCCAGGACTACGCGGCGCTCGCAGACTGCGATCTGGTGATCGAGGCGGTGTTCGAGGACCCGAAGATCAAGGCGGAGGTGATCGGCAAGGTCGAGGCCGTGCTGAGGGATGACGCGGTATTCGCCTCCAACACATCCACGCTGCCGATCAGCGGCCTCGCCAAGGCCTCCCGCCGCCCGGAGAACGTCGTGGGCATCCACTTCTTCTCGCCCGTCGAGAAGATGATGCTGGTCGAGGTCATCGTCGGAAAGCAGACCGGCGACCAGGCGCTCGCGACCGCGCTCGACTATGTCCGGGCGATCAAGAAGACCCCGATCGTAGTGAGGGACTCCCGCGGCTTCTTCGCCAATCGCTGCGTCATCGCCTACATGCTCGAAGGCCATCTGATGCTGACCGAGGGCGTCCCGCCGGCGATGATCGAGAATCTCGCGAGGCAAGCCGGCATGCCGGTCGGCCCGCTGTCGCTCAACGACGAGGTCGCGCTCGACCTCGGCCTCAAGATCGTCCGCGCGACCGAAGCCCAGCTTGGGCCGCAAGCCGTGAATGCGGCCCAGAAGGCGCTCCTCGAGACGCTCGTCGAAAAGGAGGGCCGGCTGGGGCGGAAGAACCGCAAGGGGTTTTACGACTACCCCGAGAGCGGCAAGAAGCGGCTTTGGCCCGGTCTGGTCGAGCTGCAGCAGGCCAGGCTCGATCCCGACACGCTCGATGTCGCGGAGCTTCGCAACCGCCTGTTGGTCACGCAGGCGCTGGAGGCCGCTCGCACGGTCGAGGAGGGCGTGATCACGGATGTGCGCGAGGCGGACGTCGGCGCCATCCTGGGCTTCGGTTTTGCGCCCTTCACGGGCGGCCCGCTGTCCTGGATCGACGGCATGGGGGCGGCGCGGTTCGTCGAGCTCGCCCGTGGGCTTGAGGCAAGGCACGGCGCGCGCTTCCGCCCCAACGCGCTGCTGGTGGAGCTCGCCGAAAAGGGCGAGACGTTCTACGGGCGCTTCGCCGGCGCAGGGGAGCACGCCGTCGCGGCCGCGTGAACGGCCCCGTCTTGCGCAGAATGTGGCGCGTCCGATAAGCCACGGCCGACGCCCGAGCCGCGCCGGCCGGGCAGGACGGGAAATGACGGCACGCAGGCTTCTTCCTCTGATCGCGGCCGGAGCGGCGCTGCTGGCGGCGGCGTCGATCGTGCTCGCGCTCGGATGGCAGGTGGCGCGCGACTGGCTCGGGGAGCCAGCGCCATCTGAGCGATCCGCGGCCGCTCCGGACGCGCGGGATCCGTTCGCGGCCCTTCAGCCGATCGCCGCCGCCGAACTGCTTGCGCCCGATCCGGACTTTCCTTCGGCGTTCGTGCTGCTGCCGACCGTGAAGCCCTCCCTGTTCTGCAAGGCGCTCGGCCCGATGGGTCTGGCGAACCCCTCCTTCCAGGGAGGAACGCCGCCGCTGAGCAGCTGGACCTGCGTGACCGATCTTCTGAAGCCGGTCGACGGCGACGAAGCCGCGGTCTCGAGCCTGTTCGTCTCCGCCCGCGGGGATGATCCGGAGCGGATCGAGACGCTTCGCATCAAGCTGAACCTGCTCGACGAGTCCACCGCGCCGGTCGCCAAGGCGATAGCCAAGGACCTGCTGCGAAAGATCTTCTGGGGATTTGGCTTCCCGACCCCGGACGCGGCGCTGAGCGCGCTCGACGAGCTCCGCGACAGCTCTTTCCGGGAGAGCGGCGTCCGCTACGATCTGAGACGGGAGTTCGGCGCGCCGCGCTTCAATCTCGTCATCGCCTTCCCGCAGCGGCTGGGCGCCGGCGGTGAGGGTCGCTTCCTGCCGCAGCGCTGAGCGGTCATGTGCGGAGACTGAGCATGCCGCGTTCCCTCGACGTCTTCTTCTCCGTCGCCTCTCCCTGGAGCCATCTGGGTCATGCGCCGCTCATGGAGCTGGCCGCGAGACATTCCCTCGCCCTGCGGTGGCGACCGATGGCGTTGCCGCCGCTGTTCGCGGCGACCGGCGGCCTCCCGCTGCCGCAGCGGTCGCCGCAGCGGCAGCGTTATCGCTTCGTCGAGCTGCAGCGCTGGGCGCAGAAGCGCGGCCGCAACGTCAACCTTCGACCGAAACACTGGCCCTTCGACGCTCGCCTTGCCGACGGCGTGGCGCTGGCCCTGATCGGACTCCGCGAAGATCCCGCCGGCTTCATCGGAGCGGCCATGCGCGGGGTATGGGAGGAGGATCGCGACCTGACGGACCCAGCGACCCTCCACGAGCTGCTTGTCGCGAACGGGCTCGAGGCCGATTCCGCGCTCGCCGCCGCCGCATCGGAGCCTGTGGTCGCGGCCTACGAGGCGAACCGCAGCGAGGCGGAGCGTATCGGCGTCTTCGGCGCGCCGGCCTATGTGCTCGACGGCGAGGTCTTCTGGGGTCAGGATCGGCTCGATCTGCTCGATGAGGCGCTCGTCTCCGGCCGCCCGCCCTTCGTGGCGGACTTCTGATCGCGCCCGCCGCCCCTGCGGCCGGAAAGCCAAGGAGACGATCGATGCGTGCGCTCGCACTCGCTGCGCTGTTGCCCGCCGCGCTTCTGATGACCGCAGCAGCGCCCGAACCGCAGCCGGACGGCCGCTACCAGCTTCAGCCGGCCGATGGCGGCTTCCTGCGGCTGGATCGGGAGACCGGCGCGACCGCCTTCTGCTCGCCGTCCGGGGACGGCTACGCCTGTCGCGCCGCGTCCGAGGAGCCTGCGGCGAGCGGCGCCGAGGTGGCGCGGCTCGAGAAGCGCCTCGCGGCGCTCGAGGAGCAGGTGCGGGCCCTCTCCCGGACGCCGGACCTTCCTCCAGTCCCGCCACTGCCGAACGATGACGCCGCCAGGAAGCAAGGCGCGCTGCGCCTGCCGAGCGACCAGGAGATCGACCAGGTCACGAGCTTCCTTGAGCGCACGTTGCGGCGGCTGAAGCAGCTCGGGGAGCAGATGCAGAAGGACGAGTCCCCGCAGCGCGAGCGGCTGTGAGGCTCAGTGCAGCGTGCGCACCGCGTGCGGGCTCTCGAGCGCGAAGGCCGGGATCGCGACCACGAAGGGTTGATCGGCCTCGGTCAGCATGTGGTACTCGCCGACCATGATGCCCGACGGCGTCGGAAGCGGGGCGCCGCTCGTATAGGTGAAGGACTGGCCGGGCCTCAGCGTCGGCTGCTCCCCCACCACGCCGGGGCCGCGCACCTCTTCAGTCCGCCCCTTGCCATCGGTGATGCGCCAGTGCCGGGCGATCAGCCGGACCGTCTCCTCGCCTTCGTTCACGATCTCCACCGTGTAGGCGAAGACATAGCGCTCCTCGTCCGGCTCGGATTCGGAGGCCAGGAAGCGCGGAGAAACGGTGACCCGGATGGCCCGCGTGGTTGCGGTCCAGGAATGCGCTTCTTCGGGCGTCGACGCGGTCGGCTCGGTCATGACAGCAGGATAAGCGCTCCACCGCGGCGGCCGTCAAGCGGCGGCCTCGGCCCGCTCTCGGCATGAAAGAGCAACGCGATGTGAACGCCGGTCGCGAGCGCCACGGAAGCGCCGCCTGAAGATTCAGCTTGATTGGCGTGATTTCGTCAAATCTACTGAGCCTTGGCCCGCACCACTAAGAACAAATCACTAAAGACGGGCCAGGGGAAACGACAGCGCACTCGCCAAGAAGATGCGCAGCGGTCGCGCGCGCTCGGGTCAAAGACCGGGCGACGGCGCGAGGGGAGGATTTACGTGAAGAACGCGCCTGAAAAGCCGGATCGGGCTAAGTCCGCCAGGAACAGTCTCGGTCGCCGAAGCTTCCTCGCAGCAGCGGCCGCTGCGGGCGCGGGGGCCGTGGCGGCTCCCGCAGTCGTCAACGCCCAGGCCCCGGTTCGTCTGAAGTTTCAGTCGACCTGGCCGAACAAGGACATCTTTCACGAGTTCGCGTCGGACTTCGTGAAGCGCGTCAACGACATGGGCGCAGGCCGCATTCAGATAGAGCTGCTGCAGGCGGGCGCCGTGGTGCCGGCCTTCCAGCTGATCGACGCGGTCTCGACCGGCGTTCTCGACGGCGGTCACGGCGTCGCCGCGTACTGGTACGGAAAGAACAAGGCCTTCTCGCTGTTCGGCACCGCCCCGCCCTTCGGCTGGAACGCCAACCAGCTGCTCGCCTGGATCAAGTATGGCGGCGGCCAGCAGCTTTATGACGAGCTTGTCCAGGGAGTCCTGAAGCTCAACGTCCAGGGCTTCCTGAGCGGCCCGATGCCGACCCAGCCCTTCGGCTGGTTCAAGAAGGAGATCACTGGTCCGGAGGACTTCAAGGGGCAGAAGTACCGCACTGTTGGGCTCGGAGCCGACCTGGCGAAGGAGATGGGGGCCGCGGTCACCATCCTGCCGGGCGGCGAGATCGTGCCCGCCATCGACCGGGGCCTGATCGACGGCGCGGAGTTCAACAACCCGTCCTCCGACAAGGTGCTGGGCTTCCCGGACGTCTCGAAGATCTACATGGTCCAGAGCTACCATCAGGCGCTCGAGTGCTTCGAGATCCTGTTCAACAAGCGCAAGTTCGACAGCCTTCCGCCGGAAGTGCAGGCGATCGTGCGCTACGCCGCCGAAGCCGCGTCGGCCGACATGTCCTGGAAGGCGCAGGACCGCTACTCCAAGGATCTCGAGGCGATCAAGGCCGCGGGCGTCAAGGTGATCCCGACGCCGAAGTCGGTGCTGGAGGCGCAACTCGCCGCCTGGGACAAGGTGATCTCCAACACCCAGGACCCCTTCTTCCAGAAGGTGATCGAAAGCCAGAAGGGCTTCGCGAAGCGCGTAGTGGGCATGACGCGCGAAATGGAAGCGCCGCGCGACCTCGCCTATGAGCACTTCTTCCCGCAGGCATGACGCCTGTGACGGCGGCCGGCCTCCGGGCCGGCCATTTCCCCTCGCGCCGCCACTCCGGGAACGCCTTCCATGCAGTTCTATCTCTTGGCCGTCGACCGCTTCAATGCGGCCGTCGGCAAGCTGTTCGCGTGGTCGATCGTCGTTCTGACGCTCGTCATCACCTATGAGGTCGTGTCGCGGCGGGTGCTCGGCGCGCCGACCACCTGGGCGTTCGACGCCAGCTACATGCTCTACGGTCTGCTGTTCATGTCGGCTGGCGCCTACACGCTGTCGCGCAACGGGCATGTCCGCGGCGACTTCCTGTATCGGCAGTGGCGGCCGCGCACGCAGGCCGGCCTCGACCTCGTGCTCTACATTCTGTTCTTCTTCCCCGGCATCCTCGCGATGGTCTACGCCGGCTGGGTGTTTTTCGAGCTCTCCTACGAGACCAATGAGACGAGCTCATTCTCGCCCGACGGCCTCCTGCTCTGGCCGTTCAAGCTGATCATCCCGATCACCGGCGTCCTGATGGCGATGCAGGGCGTGGTCGAAGTCCTGCGCTGCTGGATCTGCCTCAAGACCGGAGAGTGGCCGCCGCGGCAGAGCGACGTCGAGGAGACGGAGCAACTCATTCTGGCGGAGGCCGCCGCGAACAAGGTCACGGTCGACCTTAAGAAAATCGATGTCGACGAGGCCAAGCTGTGAGCGCGTTGATCTCCGATCCCATGATGGGCGTGATCATGCTCGCCCTGTTCGTCGTGCTTCTCATGCTCGGATTCCCGATCGCGTTCACGCTGATGGCGCTGGGAGTGGCCTTTGGCTACTACGCGATGGGGGACACGGTCTTCCAGCTGTTCGTGCAGCGCACCTACAGCGTGATGTCGAGCGACGTGCTGATCTCGGTGCCGCTTTTCCTGTTCATGGGCTATCTGGTCGAGCGCGCCAACATCCTGGATCGGCTGTTCCGGTCGATCCAGCTCGCCGCGGGCGGGCTGCCCGGCTCACTGGCGCTGGCGACGCTCGTCACCTGCGCGCTTTTCGCGACCGCGACCGGCATCGTCGGCGCAGTGGTGACCCTGATGGGATTGCTCGCTTTCCCGGCGATGCTACGCGCAGGCTACGACACCAAGCTCTCGGCGGGCGTCGTGTGCGCGGGCGGCTGCCTGGGCATCCTGATCCCTCCGAGCGTGATGCTGATCCTCTACGGCGCAACCGCCGGCGTTTCAGTGGTCAAGCTCTACGCGGCGGCCTTCTTCCCCGGACTGATGCTGGCGGGGCTCTACATGCTCTACGTCATCGTCCGCGTCTTGCTGAACCCGTCGCTCGCGCCGAAGCTGCCGGCGGAGCAACGCGCGGGCTCCTATCTCGCGGTGCTGTGGGCGCTCGCGACCTCGTTCCTGCCGCTCGCGCTGCTGATCTCCGGCGTTCTGGGCGCGATCATCGGCGGCTACGCCACCCCGTCCGAGGCCGCCGCGATCGGCGCGATGGGCGCCATCCTGCTCGCGCTCGGGTACCGCCAGCTCACCTATGAGAAGCTGCGGGAGTCGGTGTACCTCACCGCCCGCGCCTCCGCGATGGTGTGCTGGCTCTTCGTCGGGTCGTTCGTGTTCTCGGCCGTCTTCGCCTATCTGGGCGGCCAGTCAGTCGTCGAGAACTTCATCGTCGGACTGGACCTGACGCCGATTCAGTTCCTGATCCTGACGCAGGTCATCATCTTCGTGCTTGGGTGGCCGCTCGAATGGACGGAGATCATCGTGATCTTCCTGCCCATCTTCCTGCCCCTGCTCAGCCACTTCAACATCGACCCGCTGTTCTTCGGCGTGCTCGTCGCGCTGAACATCCAGACGTCGTTCCTGTCGCCGCCGGTGGCCATGGCGCCCTTCTACCTCAAGGGCGTCGCGCCGAAACACGTGACGATCAACGAAATCTTCGCCGGCGTGATGCCGTTCCTGTTCATCGTGATGTTCGCGATGGCGCTGTATTACACGTTCCCGCAGATCGGCCTGTGGCTGCCGAACAAGCTCTACGGCGGCGGCTAGCGAGCCGCCGCCTTCCCGACGACGGTCAGTCGAGACCGCCGTCGTCGGGAGCTTCGGCGTCGATGGAGGCCACCTGCTCGGCCGTGAACGTGTAGCGGGTCGAGCAGAAGTCGCAGGTGACCTCGATCGAACCGTCATCCGTCAGCATGTCGCGGCGCTCCTCGGCAGAGAAGCTCTTGAGCATCCCGAGCACGCGCCCGCGCGAACAGCGGCACGCCTCGCGGACGCCGCGGCTCTCGAAGACGCGGATCTCGCGCTCGTTGAACAACCGGATCAGCAGGCGCTCAGGCGCGAGCGTGGGATCGATCAGTTCGTGATCCTCGACCGTGCCGACCAGGGCCTCGGCCTCCACCCAGGCGTCGTCCTCCTCCGTGTCCGCGAAGGCGGCTCCCTCCGGCGCATCGCCCGGATGCAGGTCCCGCATGCGCATGCGCTCCGGCGCCTCGGGAAGGAACTGCACCAGCAGCCCTCCCGCGCGCCAGGCATGGTTCACGCCCGCGCCGTCGCCGGCCGAGAGCGTCTCGGCGACCGCGAGGCGCACGCGCGTCGGAATCTGCTCGGACTGCCGGAAATAGGCGTGCGCGGCGTCCTCGAGCGAACCGCCCTCGAGCGCGACCACGCCCTGATAGCGCGAAGTCTGCGGCCCCTGGTCGATCGTCAACGCCATGTGGCCATGGCCGAGCAGCGCGCCCGTCGGGCCACGGTCGGGGACGCGGGCGGCGTCGAACCGCGCGCAGGCCCGCACCTTGTCCGGCGCCTCGAAGTCGACGACCAGCATGCCGATCGGCCCGTCGGATTGGGTCTGGAGCTGAAAGCGCCCCTCGATCTTCAAGGCCGAGCCCAGCAGAACGGTCAGGGCGACGGCCTCGCCCAGCACCTTGGACACGGCCGGCGGATAGGCGTGGCGCTCGATCACCCGATCGATCGCCGGGCCAAGCCGGACGACGCGACCGCGCACGTCGAGTTCCTCGATCTGGAACGGCAGGATGCGGTCGTCGCCGTCCTCGCGGATGGCGGCGGAGTCAGTTTGGCTCATGCTCGACTGTTACGCCCCGACGGCGCCGAAGCACCAGGCCAGAACGCCCTTCTGCGCGTGAAGGCGGTTTTCCGCCTCGTCAAAGACAGCCGACTGCGGTCCGTCGATGACCTCGTCGGTCACCTCCTCGCCGCGATGCGCCGGCAGGCAATGCAGGAATATGGCGTCGGGCGCAGCCTTTTTCATCAGCCGCTCGTTCACCTGGAACGGCCTCAGCAGATTGTGCCGGCGCTCGCCGTCGCCGTCTCCCATCGAGACCCAGCTGTCGGTTACGACCGCGTCGGCGCCCGCGACCGCCTCATCGGCGTCGTGGCCGAACGCGATGTCGGCGCCTTCGCGGCGCGCCCATTCGACGATCTCCGGGCCCGGGCTGAGCTCCCGAGGAGTGGCGATCCTCAGATTGAAGTCCAGCCGCGCCGCAGCGTGGATCCACGAAGCGAGAACGTTGTTGGAGTCGCCCGTCCACGCCACCGTGCGACCCTGGATCGGGCCCTTGCGCTCCTCGAAGGTCAGAACGTCGGCCATGATCTGGCAGGGATGCGAGGCCTTGGTCAGGCCGTTGATCACCGGCACCGTGGCGAAGGTCGCGAGCTCGCGGAGCGCGTCGTGCTTCAGCATGCGGATCATGATGGCGTCCACGAAGCGTGACAGCACGCGCGCGGTGTCGGCGATCGCCTCGCGCTCGCCGAGTTCGATCTCCTTGCCGGTCACCATCACGGGCTCGCCGCCGAGCTCCCTGATCCCCACGTCGAACGACATGCGCGTCCTGAGCGAGGGCTGCTCGAACACCATCGCGACGGCCCGCCCCGCAAGCGGCTTGTCCTGGGCGTCGGCCGGCGTGCGGCGGCGCGCCTTGATCGCTGCGGCGGCCTCCAGAATCTGCCGAAGCGTCGCGCCCGACAGCTCGCTGAGGTCAAGGAAGTTCCGGACCGCGCCGCTCATTCTGCAGCTCCCCGCTTAAGGAGGCCGGCCGCGCGTTCGATCGCCGAAAGCCCGCGATCGATCCGCTCGACTGCCTCGGCGATCTCCGTTTCGCCCACCACGAGCGGCGGCAGCAGACGGACGACGTTGTCCCCCGCGCCGACCGTCAGGAGCTTCTCCTCCCTCAGCGCCGCCACCACGTCCGTGTTGGGGACGAGGCAGCGAAGGCCCTGCAGAAGCCCCTCCCCCCGGACCTCCGCCACCGTCATCGGATGGGCGTCGATCACAGCCGCCAGGCGCTGCCGGAGCAGCAGGCCCATCCGGTTCACATGATCAAGGAAGCCAGGCTCGAGCACGACGTCGAGCACCGCATTGCCCACCGCCATGGCGAGAGGATTGCCGCCGAAGGTCGAGCCATGCACGCCCGCCGTCATGCCGTCGGCGGAGTCGCTGGTGGCGATGCACGCCCCGAGCGGGAAGCCGCCGCCAATGCCCTTGGCGATCGCCATGACGTCCGGGCGCACGCCCGCATGTTCGTAAGCGAACAGCTTGCCGGTCCGGCCGACGCCGGACTGGACCTCGTCGACGACGAGCAGCAGGCCTTCGCGATCGCAGATCTCCCTGAGCGCCCGAAGAACCGACGGCGGCAGCACCCGAACGCCGCCCTCGCCCTGCAGCGGCTCCACGAGCACGCCCGCCGTATGCGGGCCGATCGCGGCCTCGACCGCCGAGATGTCCGCGAAGGGAACCTGGTCGAAGCCCTCGGTCCTGGGTCCGAAGCCCTCGAGATACTTGGCCTGGCCGCCGGCCGCGATGGTCGCAAGGGTCCGGCCGTGGAAGGCGCCCTCGAACGTGATCAGGCGGTAGCGCTCGGGCTGGCCGTTGGCGTGGAAGTGCTTGCGCGCGACCTTGATCGAGGCCTCCAGGGCCTCGGCGCCGGAATTCGTGAAGAACACGACGTCGCCGAAGCTCGCCTCGACGAGGCGGCGCGCCAGCCGCTCGCCCTCGGGGATCCGATAAAGGTTGGAGACGTGCCAGAGCTTCTCGGCCTGCGTCTTGAGCGCCTGCACCAGATGCGGATGGGAATGGCCGAGCGAATTCACCGCCACGCCGGCCGCGAAATCGAGATAGCGGTCGCCGGTCTCGGTCACGAGCCAACAGCCTTCGCCTCGCTCGAAGGCGAGGCCGGCGCGCGCAAAAACTGGCATCAGCGCAGAGGCGGAGGTCACGGCGAACCCTTTTCGGCGCTCCGGCGCACCGCGCGGATCACTCCGATAGCCGCCGGAAAAAGAAAAAGAGCCGCCCAGCCGAGCGGCTCTTCGATCGGCGCGATAATATAAAGAGCGCCCCTCCTGTCAATCGCCACGGGCGAAGGAACGCTTGGCCTTGAGGGCTTTCCGGCCCGGTGGACCGGCTGTGGACAACCGGGCGGCATCCGGCTGGGGAAAACCCCACTGTTGCATTCCAGACTCTTTACGGTGAGTCGCGGCATATCGTACTTTAAGAACCGTTAAGGCACGACATCTCGTGCTCACGTTCGTCTTCCAGCGGATGAGGCGGCGACGCCGCCGGGCGCAAAATGCGTCACGGCGGACGCAGCCGGATTCCGCGAAGCCGACGGCACTGGAGGATCCGATGCAGTGGACCGATGAGCGGGTCGAGCTTCTGAAGAAGCGTTGGGCCGAGGGCCTGAGCGCGAGCCAGATCGCGGCGGAGTTGGGCGGCGTCACGCGGAACGCGGTGATCGGGAAAGTGCACCGTCTCGGCCTGTCCGGCCGGGCCAAGGCCGCGCCGAGCGGGGTCGCCCGTCTTCGCGCGAAGCCCGCCGCCGCGCCG